>JANOFP010000444.1:0-13606 GCA_031413675.1 Bacteroidota bacterium | reverse complement strand
TGACAATTAATGCAACGGGTTTTATTTTATTAGCATTTTATGTTGCATTGGCAAAACAACAAGGTGCTGATTTAAAAAACTTGTCGGGTACGATTCAAAATGATATTTTAAAAGAATATGCAGCAAGGGGCACTTATATTTATCCGCCAAAGCCAAGTATGCGCATCATCACTGATATTTTTGAATGGTGCAGTAGTGAATTACCAAAATGGAATACCATTTCAATCAGTGGTTATCACATACGTGAAGCGGGCAGTACTGCCGTTCAGGAAATTGCTTTTACGCTCAGTAACGGTAAAGCTTATGTAGAAGCAGCATTGAAAAAAGGTTTGGATATAAATGTTTTTGGTAAACGCCTCTCCTTCTTTTTTAATGCGCACAATAATTTATTTGAAGAAGTAGCGAAGTTTCGTGCAGCAAGAAGAATGTGGGCAAAAATGATGAAGGATTTGGGCGCCACCGACCCCAAAGCAATGATGCTTCGTTTTCATACACAAACCGGCGGTAGTACATTAACTGCGCAGCAACCGCTCAATAATATTTCAAGAGTTACCATTCAAACTTTAGCTGCGGTATTAGGAGGCACACAATCGCTGCATACAAACGGATACGATGAAGCAATGAGTTTACCTACTGAAGAAGCTGCAAGAATAGCACTCCGTACCCAGCATGTTGTTGCGTTTGAAAGTGGCGCACCTGATACAGTTGACCCCTTGGGTGGAAGTTATTTTGTTGAATCATTGACCAATGATGTAGAAGCTGCTGCATGGAAATTGATTAACAAGATAACTGCAATGGGTGGTAGTGTAAGTGCCATTGAACAAGGGTTTATTCAAAATGAAATTGCAAGAAGTGCCTATGAATATCAACGGCAGATTGAAACGGGTGAAAAAATTATTGTAGGTGTAAATAAATTTCAGGTTGATAATGATACAACAATACCCGGCTTCAAAATTGATGACAGTATACGATTCGTGCAAATAGAAAAACTGAAGCAGTTAAAAAACAACCGGGATCATGCAAAAGTGGATCAGTTGCTTCAAACAATAAATGATAAAGCAAGTGGCGATGAAAATTTAATGCCTGCGGTTATAGAAGCAGTAGAAAATAAATGTACACTTGGAGAAATCGCAGATACACTCCGTGAGGTGTATGGCGAGTATAAATAATCTACACTGATTAACAAACTATCATCTATTTTGAGTTTGTTAATCAGAGATATAATTCTGTCAAACGATTATATAGACGATTTAATAATTACATCCATTTAGATAAAAACAAGTTGAACTCATGGCGCATATCTTTAATTACTTTTTCCAGCCCAACAAATTCATCATTTAATTTTTCTTCATCAATCACACTTTCTTTTTCAATACGTCCTCCATGCTGAATGGCATCCTTTGACATTTTTTCCACCAGAAGGTTAACAGTATGTTTTAATTCGTCAATATTATTCTGGTGCATGATAAACTGGTTCTGAAAATGTTCAATTCCTTGTCTCGCTTCAAAACTGTTATTCTTTGAAGAAACTTCTTCAAGTCTGTCTTGCAGAATTTTAATTTCTTCTTTGTAAAAAATAAGTCCTCGTAAAATTTCAGATGGCAAACTGTTAAGGCTGGATACGCTTGTATAACTCATATTGGTAAATTTTCAACTAAACTATACCAACTAAGTACAAAAGCTTCTGATATAAATCAGTTATTGAATTGATTTTAATATGTACAGGCTATTTAAATACATTAGAATTAAGCATAAAAAGAGACCATGAGGAGTCGATTAAGGTTTTTATCTTGTTTTGTCTTGTTTCCTTTTTTTTAAAAAATAGAGACCGAAAATTACAATCAACATTAGTCCCCCAAGCCAAATTATTTCCCGGCCTGAAATAACAGCTTTTTCAGAAGGATCATATTTTAAACTTATTTCGCTAACCATCTTACGGTCTGATATGATCATTATAATTCCAATTATTATCAATACTAATGCACAAAATGAAAATATCTTGTATCCGATTATATCTTTATTCTTAAAATTACTCATTCACTAGAAAATTTTAAGTTTAATTAGTTCATTCAAACTCAATGCGATTTCACCCATCCATCCTTCAACGTTACTGTCCTATTGAAAATAAATTTATTCGCAGTCGATTCTTTATCCAAACAATAATATCCTTTTCGGATAAATTGAAACCGGTCTGAAAGCTTTGCTTCTTTAATAGATGGCTCGGCAAAAGCTTTAACCACTTCCAGACTATCGGGATTTATATAATCTTTAAAATCGCCTTCTTCACTGGATGGATCTTCAACTTTAAATAAACGATCATACTCTCTCACTTCTATTTCTACAGCATCTGCTACATTTACCCAATGAAGTGTGCCTTTTACATTTATGCCTGAGGTATCATGTCCGCTTTTGCTTTCAGGAATATAGCTGCAGTGTAATTCAATTACATTGCCTGCCGCATCTTTAATTACTTCATCACATTTTATAATGTATGCACTTTTTAACCGCACCATTTGCCCCGGTGCTAAACGAAAATATTTTTTAGAAGGGATTTCCATAAAATCACTCCTTTCAATAAAAATTTCATTTGAAAAAGGAAGTTCTCGCATTCCTCCATTGGGGTCTTCAGGATTATTCTCACTATGAAGAATCTCCTTCCCAACCTGCCTGCCGGCAGGCAAGGTTCCTGATTCCCAATTACTAATTACTACCCGAACCGGATCAAACACCACCATTCTTCTCAATGCAATATTATTTAAATGTTCTCTTACACAAAACTCAAGCAATCCAACATCAACAATATTCTCTCTTTTTGCAATACCAATTCTGTCACAGAACTCTCTTACACTATCCGGTGTATAACCACGCCGGCGCAATCCACTGATCGTCGGCATACGTGGATCATCCCATCCGGACACATGATTTTCCTGAACTAATTGCAATAATTTTCTTTTGCTCGTAACCGTATAATTAATATTTCTTCTTGCAAACTCAAATTGATGTGAAGGATAGATTTCCAATTTTTCAATCATCCAATCGTACAACTCACGATGCGGGACAAATTCTAATGTACAGATTGAATGTGTAATGTTTTCAATTGAATCACTTTGCCCATGTGCAAAATCATACATCGGGTATATGCACCAGGTATCACCGGTACGATGATGATGTGCATGCTTGATGCGATAAAGAACCGGGTCACGCATCAGCATATTAATATGTGACATATCAATTTTTGCACGCAGTGTATGGGTGCCATCAGCAAATTCACCCGCTTTCATTTTTGCAAACAAATCAAGGTTTTCATCTACACTCCTGTCCCGGTATTTACTATCTTTTCCCGGCTCAGTTGGTGTGCCTTTCATAGCAGCCATCTCATCGCTGCTACTGTTATCCACATATGCAAGGCTTTTAGTAATCAGCTTCACTGCATAATCATACAACGTATCAAAATAATCAGAGGCATAATGTTCATTCTTCCATTCAAAACCCAACCAGCGGATATCATCTTTAATACTATCCACATATTCAGTATCCTCAGTTACAGGGTTAGTATCATCAAACCGAAGATTTGTATAGCCTGGATATTTTTTTGTTAGCCCAAAATTTAAACAAATACTGGAAGCATGACCCAGATGCAGATATCCATTTGGTTCAGGTGGAAAACGGGTGACAATCGATTTGTATTTTCCCATAGCCAAATCGGATTCAATAATTTCTTCAAGAAAATTTAAACTGCGTTCTCCCGCCCCCGCGGGTAAATCTTTTTTTAATTCTTCGTTCATAAGTTGGCAAAGATAAAGATTATGAACCAAGCTGAAGTTCCCTGATTATTCTTTGGTGGCGTCGCACTCTTGTACTTCCGGCAATTCTATTGTACTTGCATACACCTTGAGTTGTCATTCCATATATCAATCATTTAAATTCACCTATGCTGTTTCGGAATAAAAATATATTTTCACAAAAAAATGACGCCAAAAGAAATTATACAAAAATGGGTGGACACCTTCAATACTGCTGATGCAGATGCAGTAGCAGACCTCTATCATGATAATGCCATCAATCACCAGGTAATGAATGAGCCGTTAATTGGTAAAGAAGCGATTCGAAAAATGTTTACAACTGAATTTGCAAAGGCAAAAATGGTTTGCCTGATAGAAAACATTTTTGAAGACCGGGAATGGGCAATACTGGAATGGAAAGACCCATTGGGCTTAAGAGGCTGCGGTTTCTTTCAGACGAAAGATGATAAAATTATTTTTCAAAGAGGATATTGGGATAAATTCTCCTTTTTGCAAATACATAATTTAAAAGAATAGTTGCATACGATATATAAATAATTAATTTGTACAAGAACCCTCAATAAAAGTATATAAACATGAAATTATTAATCCCATTCTTATCGCTTTTTATTGCTCCTTTATTTACTGATGCACAGGAATGGAAAATTTTCTCCAGAGATTCTATTCTTTTTACTGCAAAATATCCTGACAACTGGGTAAATAAAATAAAAGAAGGAAAACGGGCTTTCTTCACCTCCCCTTCTGACGGTTCGGATGATAATTTTTTTGAAAATATAAATATTAGTGTAAGCTATAACTCTGAATATGGTAAATCATTCAAAATAAAAGACATTTATGTTAGTGTTACGGAGGAGTTAAAAAAAACACTAAACGATTATACGGAAGAAAGTTTACAATACTTTAAATGGAACAATGAAGAAGCCAGCGAATTAATTTACGCTGGTTATTCAAAATCCGATGCTTCATTAAAAGTACGAATTACCCAATGGTTTTGTTTCTCCAATCAAAATTTGTATGTAGCCACTTTTACTGCACATTTTAATAATAACAATCATAATGCTGTAGCAAAAAAAATAATGAACAGTATTGTCTTTAAATAATTGGTATTATAGCAAGATTGCATGCCCAAACAGTATAGAAAAATCTTCGCACCAGATTAATACTTTATTATTAGCAGTATAGTTAATTGAAGCAGATAACTCATAAGAATAATTTCCAGAGATTGCTTTTAACAACCCAATTTCCTGATAAGGCATGCCACTAATCGTTGGTGAAAGCCAAACTCTAAGGTCAGGGCCATTATCCGTTCTGAAATTTTCAAATACTAAATATTTTTTCCCATCAGTTGCCATTATAACTTTTACAGACCCACTTGTTGTGTGTGCATTACTTGTAAAAGTTCCACTTACTAAAACGGTTCCTGTTGGTGATGGATCGTTTACATTCGCAGGCGAATTGTCTTTACTGCAGGAAAAAAAGATAATTGTCGATACAATAAATGCTATTATTTTATTTTTCATAAAATATTATTTTTAAAAAGTAAATCGGTTGTAATCTTACAACCGATTTACTAACTTTTAATTTTTAATTAGCTGCCAATCCATTAGCACCAACCGGTAAGCCAGTTACTGTTTGCAGCGAACTTAATGTACCATCAGTTGCAACAGCAAAAACATCCACGCTATGACCAGCACCATTCAACACATACAAATATTTTGAATTGTTGCTAAGTGCGGCGTCAATTGGACCTGCGCCAGTAGTAGCCGAAATTGGCTCAGATACAGAAATACCACCTGAGTTTGTTATTCCAAAAGTGGAAATATTATTGATAGCCGTATTGGTTGTATAAGCATACTTTCCATTATTAGTAATCACTACCCAGCATGCTGCACTTTGACCCGCACCTACAGAACCCTGAACCAATGTAATACTTCCGTCAAATCCGATAACATATGAAGATAATACACTTGCGCCAGGTGCACCACCTACTGCTTCTGACACAAACACATTTCCATTTCTTCCAACTGCAAACCCAAATGGAGTAGCACTGGATGATGTAATATTATGCATCATACCTGGAATACCCTGACCGTTTACTGTATACGTAACAATTTTGTTTGTAGCCTTTTCAGTAATAACCAAAACCGTTCCATCATTAGCAAAAGAAATCTGAGCAGGCCCTGTAGCGGCAGCAGTTAATGGCCTGGTTGAAGCAGCAATAGCTTCAAGTGTTCCATTATTCATTAGATAAAAGCCAGAAATATTATTTGTACCTCCGCCATTTAATACAAAAACCAAATTATTGTGTTGCGCAATACTTACAGGTCGCATACCTCCCGAGCTTATTGTAGAAACAAGTGTAAGCCCGTTGTCATTAATTTTAAAAGATGAAATTGAATTGCTGCCGGAATTTACAGCAAGCAAAACAGATTTATCTTTTGCAAAAATAACTGCTCCCTGGTTTCCCAATCCCCCTCCTGTACCATTTCCACCTGACGCATACGAAGCGGAATAAGTTAACTTCCCATCGGAAGATCGGTTATAATCCATTACCCTGTTTCCGGCAACAGCATTAGTTAATGTATAAACGTGACCAACAATATTATCTTCCGAGCCTGCATTATTTAAGTTAGCAGAAGCAATACCAGCCCCTGAAGTTTCATTTGCAGATGATTGATTTAAATCTTTTTGGCAAGCAGTTAAAAACAATAGAGTCATTAGACCAACTACCGTTTTTCTAAATTGTAGTATCATAACTTATTTTTTAAAAAGGTAACCTTACAGCGAAATACTGAAGGTGAAAAAAACCTGAAAATTAAAAGCAATACTGAAGGTGCACTTCTTCTAAGCAGTTGTCGTTTACCTGACAGATTTTTTCTATTTACAAAAATTAATGTCCGTCGGTTTTCTAAAATAATTATTTTTTAATTCTTTATTTCAATTCAATTGCCTAATCTTTGCTGTGTAATAAATAAATGCAATCCGTAGAACAATCATATAATGAAAACGAATTGGTAGCTTCACTTAAGAGGCGTGATAATGCTGCATACCGTTATTTATATCTAAATTACCGGGGTTCTTTATTTGCTATTATTAATCAGATAATTTCCGATACAGAAACCGCCAATGACGTACTTCAGGAGGTGTTTATTACTGTTTGGAATAATATTGATAAGTATAATGCAGAAAAAGGAAGGCTCTATACCTGGCTGCTTAACCTTACCCGGAATACTGCTATCAATAAAACACGATCAAAAAATTATAAAACCTTTCTGAAAAACGATGACATCAGTAATTACGTAAATAGTATAGAAGAAAAAAATGCCTCGCAGCAAAATATTGATCAGATCGGATTAAAAAAAGAAGTAAGTAAATTGAAGCCAGAATTCAAAGCGGTTTTAGAGTTGGCTTATTTTAACGGATTTACACAGGAAGAAATCTCTAAAGCATTAAATATACCATTAGGCACTATTAAAACAAGATTAAGGAGTGCATTAATTGAATTAAGAAAACAATTCAGGTAAATGAACATTAAAGAATATATATCGTCGGGGATTATTGAACAATATGTTCTGGGACTTTGTAGTGCAGAAGAGGCAATCGAACTTGAACAACTTCGAAATACCCATCCTGAGCTAAAAGAAGCTATGCTTCAATATGAAATTGAACTGGAAGAAAAAATGATGAAAGCTATTCAACTTCCTTCAACAGAAACAGATGAAAAAATTCTTCGCAGCCTTGCTGCATTGCAAACTCCGGTGATTTCAATTGCCCAAAAAAAGGTTGCAAAAAATACAAGTTGGTATAAAACACTCGCTGCAGCATCTGTTTTATTACTGATAACAAGTAGTTATTTTATTTATACGCTCAATAAAAAAACGAACACCCTTGAACAGCAACTTGCTGAAACAAAAAATACAACGGAAGGATTGCCTGCGGCAGATTATGCTATAATGAAGAATCCATCCATAACTCCTGTTGCCATGTATGGTTTTGGCACCCATTCGATTTGCCGGTGTACGATGTTTTGGGATAAAAAAACAGGAAAGCTATATATTATGATTCATCATTTACCACAATCATCTTCAGAAAAGGATTATCAACTCTGGGCCATGGTGGATGGCAAGCCAGTAAATGTCGGAATCATAAAAGATGAAATCCGCGGACGGTTTATTGAGATGCAAAATGTACCGTCAAATGCAAATGCTTTTACAGTTACCCTTGAAAATTCAGGTGGCAGTATTGCTCCTACTGAAGCTCAAACCTATCTTACAGGAAGAATTTAAATTTACTGAGTACGAATAGAATTTGTATTGAAATAAATCATTCGTAGTATTTTCGGGAAAATAACCTGAATGAAATATTTTTTTTGTTTTTCACTTTTATCTTTTCATTCGCCAGCCCAGTGAATCTGAAAATAAATCAAGAACATAACAACAGTAACTTTGATTCTTTAGTAAAAGAAAACAGTTTGAATTCAATTAAAAACTTATTTGTAACCCCCCGAACTGCTGGATTTATGAAACAAATATTGTCGTACTTATTTGTAGTTATCTTCTATTCCTGCAATTCTTCAAATCAAAATCAGGATAGAAGCGATGATGTACCTTTTACCAAAGCAATGGCCTGCACTTTTTCTGAAATTGTATATAGCAATACACCTGACAGTTTACTAAAACAATATCTACCCGGTTGGAAAATAGCATGGAATCCGGAAGCAGTAAATGGCAACTATGCTTTTGCCGCAACGAATAATAATAAAATTGTAATTGCAATACGAGGTTCTGTATTACAATTTGATAAAGCCGCCTTTGATAACTGGATCCGGCAGGATTTTAATATAGCTGAACAAAAGGAATGGGTATTTACTGACAGCACATCAGATGCAAAAATTTCACAAGGCTCCTATGAAGCATGGGAAAACATACAAATTCTTAAAGATAAAAAAACAGGGCACTCATTATGGCAATTTCTCGATAGCACATTAATTTCGAATTCTTCATTATTAATAACGGGTCATAGCCTTGGAGGAAATCTTTCGACCGTATATGGATCCTGGTTAGCTTACCAATTAAAAAAACAAAACAAATCAATTAAAAAAATACAAGTCATCACTTTTGCGGCACCGGCTGCAGGTAATGAAGTATTTGCAAAAGACTTTAATACAAAATTTCCGGAGGCAATGCTTATTGAAAACACAAATGATATTGTTCCAAAATTTCCCGTAGCAAATGCCGTTGGCAACCTTGGTGAGCTTTTTAAACCTAAACCCGACGCCAGTGAAATTGAAATAGCTAAAATTATTATCAGCATAAATCTTGCTACCGTTTTTGATGGGCTGAAATTAACGTTGCAAGGAATGGAAGTCTATAATGGGAATTCTGTTTACACACAACCAAAAGTGGAAAAGATAACTATCAAACTATCCGGATTACATAATGAAAATACGGTTGAAGATTTTTTTAGTGAAGCAGGTTATCAACATGGAGTAAAACAGTATGCAGTTGCTGTTGGTGCACCCATCTTTAAAAATCCATAACAAAATCAGTTTTGTTTTGGCTTTGGTTTCCAGGAATCCGTTCTCAGGTATTCCAATTCTTTCAGCATACAACTTATCATTTTCATAATTTTTTCTGCTTCGTCGATTGTAGGTGTGAGAACCGATTTTTTTTCATTATTGCCAGTGATCGTAATACTCTGAATTTTTTTTATCGAAAGATTTGTAAGTTGAGTATGTAACGCATCCTGATTTTTAAAAATAAAATGAAAATTACCTTTGCAGTTTGTTGTACCTCCATTTTTAATGGTTGCTCTTTGCTTACCCCCTTCAAATACAATTACGGCGCGGCTATAATCATCAAAGCAGATACCATTTGGTGTGGTGAGAGAAAAAAACAAATCCACATCTCGTTTATCTGCCGTTACAGTAAATAAAAATTCTTCGGTGCCCCCGCTGAATTCTTTAAAACCAGTTGTCAGGCGAGGATCCTGATTGAACTGATCTTTCTCATCTCTCAATTCACAATCCTGAGCTAAACCGAAAAAGGGAATAAATAAAAAGAAAGTAATAATTTTTTTCATATCCGAAAATCTATTCTATAAAATTAACCCGCTTCTTCAACATATCTCTACCTAGAATGTTAAAAAATATTGCCGTCACCTGAAATCAGGAATCAGTATCTTCGCAAAAAAAAGAAACTCATGTCTTTATTGAATCAGCAAAAAAACAAAGATAAAAAAAAGGATGGCAAGAAGAACCCGGCTACCGGGGCAAAGGATTCTAAGTTTATTCAGAAACCCAAATCTGCAGGCTTTGTAAGCAAGCAATCAAACACCGGTTCTCAACGCGGCAGTTAATCCTCCACTTTTTTATGATCAAAGAACAATTATTGCAGGAACTGGCAGTAGAAACATATGCCACACTGAAACCCTCACCTGTTCATGGCATTGGCGTTTTTGCAATCCGGGATATACCAAAAGGTTGTCGGGATTTTTTTTCAAAGAAACAAATTGAATGGATAAAAATTCCGATTACAGAAGTTGATCAGTTGCCCAATCATTCTCGAAATCTTGTAGAGACTTATTGCGTATATGATCAGGAAAATTATTTTGTGCCCAATTATGGGTTTAAAATAGTGGATATGGTCAATTATTTAAATCACTCATCATCGCCCAATGTTATTTCTATCAATCATGGTGAGTACTTTGAAGCAACAGCTGATATTTTATCCGGCACCGAGCTTTTAGTTGACTATAGCAAGATTGTTGAAACAGATGAATACGATTAATCAAGGTTTACCTCTATTCTCCCGATATATCGGGACAGGCTCTAGGTCGAAACAGTCAATTATCTTTTCAGGAACTTTCCCTTCAATAGTTTTTCCATCACTTCCTCTTTTAAATTCCGGCTAATCGGAATATGATGCTGCCCGATTTTTATGTCATTGGCTTCGATACTTTCAATTTTATCTGCTGCAACAATATAGGATTTATGTGTTTTAATAAATTGATGAGAAGGAAGATATTCTTCTACTGATTTAAATGTGAGATAAGTAATATATTTTTTACCTACCGTATGAATCACTACATAATTTTGTAAAGCCTCAGCAACTAAAATTTCATCAAAAAAAAGTTTCACCAGTTTATTTTCTGCTTTTATAAAAAAATAATCAGGTTGTGTTGATACTTTTTTTGACTCATCAGAATTCACTTGTCTTATTTCATAAAACTCTTTTGCCCGCATGGCCGCTTTTAAAAAACGTTCAAAAGAAACTGGCTTTACTAAATAATCTAATGCATTCAGTTCAAAACCCTCGATTGCATACTGAGGATATGCCGTTGTAAAAATTACCGGTGGCGCATTTTGAATCGTCTTTAAAAAATCAAGGCCTGTGATTTTAGGCATTTGAATATCCAGAAAAAGTAGCTGCATTTCTCCCGTGCTCAACAACCCGGTTACTTTTAGAGGATTGTCAAATTCACCAATGAGATTCAGAAAATCAACATCGGCAATATATTCCTTCAACCCCTTTCTTGCAAGCGGTTCGTCGTCTATTATAATACAGTTTATCATATTTTATAGAAGTATTAATATGCCAGCAATTAACAATAAAGCAGAGGAAATTACTAAACTCCAGAATATTTTGAACTGTTTCTGTTTTCGTAAAAGCAATCCTGTGAGCATAAATTTAAATTTTTAACTTAAAATATATTTTATAATTATCCGGCGTGTCTTCAATTTTCAATTCATGACTTCCGGGGTAAAGTAATTCCAACCGCCGCTTCACATTTTTTAATCCAATCCCACCCGGTTGATTTTTCATGGGACTGTCATTTTCTTTTGAATTCTCAACAGTGAATTCAAAAAAACCATTCCTACGGCTCATATCTAATTTTATAAAATTGGGGCAATTGGTTTTATGAGAAATAAATTTAAATGCATTTTCAACAAAAGGTATCAGCAACAGGGGTTCAATCGTAAACTCCTTTACATCCGGAGAACAATTGAATTGAACTGTGTAATTTTCGTCCTTGCGCAGTTTTTGTAAATCAACATAATCTTTCAGGTAACTGATTTCTTTCTCAATAGAAATTTTCTCCCCGTTTACTTCATACAACTGGTAACGGAGCATTTCAGAAAATTTATGCAATGTATTTCTTGCTTCTGTATTTTCTTTGTCTATGAGAAAATAAACGGAATTCAGCGAGTTAAATAAAAAATGTGGATTGATCTGGGATTTTAAAAAATTCAATTCAGTCTCTGCTTTTTCCTTTGCCATCTCAGTCAGTCGTTGCTGCGATTGTATAAAATCATAAACCAATTTTACAGCTACCCCGGCTGTAACAAGAAAGAAATGCGGAATAATATTATCATAGATCCTTGCTTTAAAATTTGCTGAATTAATGCTGAACAAATCGGGATTGCCAAGAATGCTTCCGATGATTTGCATTTTACCATAGCTACTCAGCAAAATCATTAAAATATAACAAGCACCAAAAAGAAAATATTTTTTCCTGTATAAAAGAAATGGAACGAGTAAATAATTAGACAAATAAATCATCATTGCCAGATCGGCAACCTTGAGCAACGTGATTTTAAAAGCTTTCTCTGTGGACGAATAATCAGTGTACCGCAGGTTATACCAAATACCAAATATCAGCATCCAGATAATAAGATGGTGCAGTTTGTATTTTATTAAAAATGGAGCGTTGTGCATAGTGCAAAATAAAAATACAAAAACTAAGTGGTAATCTTAATTACACCAATTGTGCATTTTGCATGACAATTGGAGAAAAGATTCCTGAAGCGTTTATTTGATACAACTCATCAGGTAATTCTTGCCATACATGTAAACAATGCTTCGTAGCAATTTGTATTTCTTAATTTGTATTCAAAATACATTGTATGAAAAATAAACATCTTTTATTCGTGTTATCCTGTTTAGTAACATTAAATAGCTGCGGTCAAAATATTTCGACTAAACCAATAAAAGCTAATAAAGCGGATATAAAAGTTGGTGGCAATTGTGAGGGTTGTGAAGCTATCTATGAATCACCAGTTCCCTTCGATCAGCTAAATGAAATAGATACGTTACCGGATTTTAATGACCCCGGACCAAAAATTGAAATCAGTGGAATCCTGTTTAGAGCAGATGGAAAAACACCAGCCTCTGATGTTATCCTTTATATCTATCATACGGATCAAAAAGGAATTTATGCACAAAAAGGAAATGAAAAAGGCTGGGCTAAAAGGCATGGCTATATCCGTGGATGGATTAAGACCAATGATAAAGGAGAATATAAATTTTATACGTTAGTTCCGGCTTCATACCCCAATAGCAATAATCCAAAACATATTCACCCGACTGTGAAAGAACCGGGATTTACTGAATACTGGATTGATGAATTTCTTTTTGCAGATGATCCATTATTGCCGGTTAATGAAAGAAACAAGATAAACCCTGTTGGCGGTTATGGTGTATTAAAAACTGAAATGAAAAATGGAATGCTACGGGCTACCAGAAATATTATTCTGGGATTGAATGTGAGTGGTTATCCTGAATGAATAAAACTGAAAAAAAATTATTTAAATGAAATATCAGCTTTCACTTTATATAATCGGACTGTTCTTTCTTCCAGATTTTTAAGTACTCCGTTTATTTTGAGATTCCAGATTTGCTTTTCTTCATTATAAGTAATATCAACTGTACCGTTATTTACATTTATAAAGGATGCTCTGCCACCAGCCCGAAAAGAATATTTAGCATCTAGTTCGTCTTTATCATCGGCACCAACTACAATAC
>JANOFP010000443.1:0-2549 GCA_031413675.1 Bacteroidota bacterium | reverse complement strand
GAATGAATGAAATCAAACAATCTTTGCAGTCGCATCCGCAAAAATTTACAGTATGGTTTAAAACCGCATTCCCTGAAATTGAAAAATGGTGGATACTTAATTTCAAAACAACAACAATTCAATAATTTATTTTGCAAATAATATTTTACATACTTGTTTTACTTTTTACCTTTCTTTTAATGGAAGGCATTACGTGGCTTACACATCGCTTTGTCATGCACGGGTTCCTTTGGTATTTACATAAAGATCATCATCAGGTACAACCCGGCTTTTTTGAAAAGAATGATGCATTCTTTATCATTTTTGCAGTACCAAGTATATTACTTATTTATTTCGGCACATTCAATCATCATTGGTATTTACAGGCTATCGGTTTTGGAATTATGCTGTATGGCGCCGGATATTTTTTAGTGCATGATGTAATCATTCACCAACGGTTTAAATGGTTTACCAGGAGCAACAATTCCTATGTTCGTGCCATTCGCTGGGCACATAAAATGCATCATAAACATTTAGATCGGCATCGGGGAGAAAGTTTTGGAATGCTGATGGTGCATAAAAAATATTGGGATAAAATTCGACGCGACAAAAAATTAATGGCTGGCAACAGAAAAGTGGCATATGCACCTGAGATTGATTAGTTTTTTTAAAAACAAAATTTTTTATTTTCTGATAGAGCTTTCTTTGTGAATGTCTATACCAGGCCATCAGGACTCTTTTCATTTTCCATTTCTCTGATTCTACAACGAATTACTAAACCCAACATTGCTTCATCCTGATTATCTTTAATTTAAAATTTTAAAAATTCTGAATTCTTCTAATCAATATAATTATATAATAACGGGTGCAGGCTGCGCTGGGCTCAGTCTGTTAATTCGTATGATTGATTCTGGAAAATTCGCAGACAAAAGAATCTTATTAGTTGATAAAGAAGAAAAAATAAAAAATGATCGTACCTGGTGTTTCTGGGAAACACAAAAAGACATTTTTGAAAGTATTGTATATAAGCAATGGAATAAAATGTGGTTCCATGATATTAAATTTTCAAAACTGCTTGAAATTTCACCTTATCAATATAAAATGATCCGGGGAATTGACTTTTACAACTATTGTTTTAATATCATCCGGGAGCAAAAAAATATTGATATAGTTTATGGAGATGTTCATACAATAAAAAATGAGAATGATAAAGCTGTTCTAGTTTTAAAAAACACAAGCATTGAAGCAGATTGCATTTTCAACAGTATTCTTTTTGAAAAACCCGTACTGAAGAAAAGAGAACATTTCCTTCTTCAGCATTTTAAAGGGTGGATTATTGAAACGGCTAAACCATCATTCAATCCTGAGGAGGCAACAATGATGGACTTCAGAGTGGAACAGCAGGATGGAACTACTTTTGTTTATGTAATGCCATTTACTGAAACAAAAGCTTTGGTGGAATTTACTTTGTTTACAAAAAATTTATTAGAGCCGCAACAATATGACGAAGCATTAAAAAAACATATAGCTGAGTATTTAAACATTGAAAAATATTCAATTCTCGAACAGGAATTTGGTGTTATCCCAATGACGAATCATAAATTTCCTTCCAACCAGAATAAAATTATCAATATTGGTACAGCAGGCGGACAAACAAAAGGCTCAAGTGGCTATACATTTAAATTTATTCAGAAAAACTCAAAGGCAATCGTTGATCAATTAATTAAATCGGGTAGCCCTATTGTAACTACCTCATCAAAACGATTTCAATTTTATGATAGTATATTATTAAATGTACTTGCAAATAAAAAATTATCCGGACGGCAAATATTTACTCCCATAATCAAAAAAAATAAACCACAACACCTGTTGCGATTTATGGATAATGAAAGCTCGTTATCAGAAGATTTAAAAATTATTTGTTCTCTTCCTACGCTGCCTTTTCTAAAAGCTGCTCTCAAACAATTATAAAATTTCTACCTCCATTAGAAGCGAGTCTTATTTTACTGATCCGGGTCCATCTGCATAAACTCTCTTTTTACTGCCTTTAGCATACTGAATAATTGTGCCACCTGTATCATCAGCAGTACACCTAACGCAAGTAATACATACCAGGGGAGACTAATTGTTTTTACATTTTGAAAATTCTGAAACTTATCTATATGGTATCCTGTAAGTGCCGAACCAAATGCCATACCCACCAGTAGAAAAGATATTAAAGAATAAACAACTTTCATAAACATGATCCGCATGGTTGAATAACCTACTTTAAAATTTTCCAAAATAGCGGCCGGTATTATTAATACCAATGCGATCCAACTCCAGTTTTTGCTGAACCACTCATTATTTAAAGTAAGATTAAGCCCCAGTACTAAAACAATTGATAATAAGCCCCAGGGGAATAAGAGAAAGGTGGAAGCCTTTGTAGTTTGTGTTGACATAAATGATGATTTTGATGAATATAAAAATAAGGAAAGCCGTTGACGCTTGGGAAAAAAAATACCTCTTTCGTGGTATAGGATTGCATCTTATTTAGACTTTATCTTTAAATTCTTAAAAATTTTAGTTTT
>JANOFP010000442.1:0-6949 GCA_031413675.1 Bacteroidota bacterium | reverse complement strand
GATGTAAATTAAAATTGAGTACCAACAAATAAAACTAAACAACATGAAAATAAAATTATTATTTGTCGCTATATTCTCTACGCTGCTCCTTAGTTCTTGTCTTAAATCTAAAGATCAATTTGGATTTGCAGCAGACAAAGGAAGCATTGTATCAGAAATATTCGACCGTTCTTATTATGGCGATTTAAAAGTTATCGCTTTGGATGCTACGCCTCCTTCAGAAACTTTTGAACTGATAGAAGTAAAAATGTATGCACCGCGTACAAATAAACCGGCAAATGACATCACAGCTACTTTAGTGCTTAAGAATAGTCTTGTTACAGCAAATGGTTTAACAATACTTCCTACAAATGCATATACGATTCCTTCATTAACAGTTACAATACCAAAAAACGGCGGAGTTGTTTCAGTGCCTATGACATTGAATAAAGCTTTGTTGAACCTGTCATTGGTTTATGGTATTGCTTTTGAACTTACAACAGTAAGCGAAGGAGTAATCAGTGATCTTGCTCACGAAATAACTATCGCTTTGATTATTAAAAATGCATATCATGCTGACTATAATGTTACAGGATTCTTCTTCCATCCTTCAGCGCCACGTGGTATTTCTGGTGTTAAGGGTATGTCAACAGTAGGTGCAGCAAGAGTACAAGCACAAGTTGGTGATTTGGGTGGCTGGAATTTTCAGATGGATATCAGCGGTGCTACGCTTTCAAACTGGGGTAGTGCAAATGGAGCAACACCTCCTGCACCACCGGCTTCTGGATTTTTTAGTGCTGACAACCCAGGTGCGATTGGTTATCCTGGTCCTGAATTTCCAGGTACTGCTCCTTACGTTCAATCTACTTATAACAATACTTATAATCCAGCAACCAAAACTTTCTTTTTCCATTATGGGTATGGCGGTGGCTCTACCAGTCCGAACGGATGGACAAGAAATGTTTATGAAAGATGGGTTCGTATTTAATTAAGAAAAAATAATTTTCTTCAAAATAATGGCTGCTCTTTTGAGCAGCCATTATTTTTTTGAGATTAATTACATTTCTTTGCACCGAAAAATTATCATAGTTTTTATGTACCGGTATTTATTATTTTTTGTTGTGTCTATTTTTTTTCAATCCTGCAATAACCAGGAAAAAGGCAGCAGTAGCAAAATTGAATTTCATATTTTACATGCGAGGGATAAGCTGGCATATATTGAAACCATTCCCTATTCAGATGAGTCCAGGATAATAATCGATTCGGTTAAAATTGGAAGTGGTGATTTCAAGTGTATTTTGAAAGTTGAAAATTATGAAGAAAGACCCTTCCTGCTAAGGGTATCGGGTACAGATATCCGGATTAATTTTATAAATGATGTACCTGAAATAGTTATTAATGCGGACATCATCCGTCCGGATTCTTTTACAATTGAAAAATCTCCAGCCAATAAATTATTAAAAGATTTTTTTATCGGCCAGTCGAAAATGATTGAGGATGGGAAAAAAGCCGGCGATGAAATAAAACAATTGATAGAACAAGGAGAAAAATCTACCCGTTATGATTCACTTGTTGCAGTGGTAAATAAAGTTCTTAAAAATTATTTTTCCTTTGTTAAAAGTTTTGCTGATACGGTTTCAAGCCCCGGTGTTTTTTTAGCAATTTATAATACGGTTGATTTTGGAAAGGATTATGCGGGTCTTGATAAATTTATCAACCGTGCTTCGAATCGTTTTCCGAAACATACACGTATTCAAAAGCTAAAAAATGAAACATTAGAATTTGTAAAAATATTTGAAGAGGAATATGAAGTTGGTCAACTGTTGCCATCGATTCAGTTAAAGGACACATCAGGATATTCTTATAACACGGCATTCACAAAAGGGAAATATGTTTTCCTGGATATCTGGGCAACCTGGAATGGCAATTATCTAAAATATGATAATGCTAAGTTGGAAGCAAAATCAAAATTTAATTCAGATCATTTTGAAATTGTAAGTATAGGCCTGGAGCCAGAAATAGAAATTTGGAAAAAGTATATCCGGCGAAAAAAATTGAAATGGACACAATTGGTTGATGAAAAAGTCTGGAACGGAACAGTTCAGCGAACGTTGAAGATTGACAGCATCCCTTTTAATTTTCTTTTAAATCCGGAAGGCAGGATATTACGCAAAGCTATTCCAGCAGACTCTGTCGTTTCAGTTTTATCAGAATATATCAGGCAATGAATTTACATTTGCTTCCTTCTTTTAATTTTATATAAATATTTATTATGGATAATCAACAGCAGCAACCCAACCAACTCAACATTGAACTTACTGAAGACATGGCAGAAGGAACGTATGCCAATCTTGCAATCATCACGCATTCTCATGCAGAGTTTGTAATTGATTTTGTAAACGTAATGCCCGGTACACCTAAGAGTAAAGTAAAAAGCAGAATCATTTTTACGCCGCAACATGCAAAGCGTTTTATGAAAGCAATGATTGATAACGTTGGGAAATATGAAGCTGTAAATGGACAGATTAAGGATTTAGAGGATGTACAATTGCCATTGAATTTTGGAGGACCTACAGCACAGGCATAAACCCCCATCCTCTATAGGGGTTATAATACAAAGTCTTTGGATGGCTTTTTTAATTTCTTACTTCAATGGGATTTTTTAGATCAGATTGGAATAAATTCGATCTAAGTTCCTCTTTAAGGGACAAGGGTATTATAAAAGCCCTTCATCTGCAAAACTGTAATATCCCTGATCGCTTACAATGATATGATCATAAACAGTGATATCATGAAATTTTGCGGCTGATTTTATTTTTTCGGTAAGTGCTGTATCAGCTTTACTTGGTGTCAAACTTCCAGATGGATGGTTATGGCATAATATAATACCGGTTGCATTTTCTTCCAACGCTTTTTTAAGTATAACTCTTGGGTCAGCTACTGTTCCCGTTATTCCACCTTCACTTATTATTTCAAAATGGTTTAGTCTATTTGCCTGGTTCAGGAATAATACGGCAAACACCTCACGTTGGTTATCGTTTATTTTGCTTGCCAAAAATGCTGCAGTTTCTTTTGAAGATTTGAATTTCATTTTATCTAACACATCACTCGATTGTCTTCTTCTGCCTATTTCCAAAGCAGCTGTTATGGTTATTGCTTTTGCTACACCAATTCCTTTTATTTTCATCAGCTCTTTTATAGAAAGCTTGCCCAGTTCCTGCAAATTATTTTTTCCCAGGTTCAATACCTCTTTTCCCAGTTCAATTGCACTTTTATTTTTAGTTCCATTATTAATCAGAATAGCCAGTAGTTCAGAACTGCTCAGGGTTTCTGCGCCATGAGCAAGTAATTTTTCTCTTGGTCGTTCGTCTTTTGCCCAATTCTTTATTGAGTAGTAATTCTCTTGCATACAGTCAGGTTTGATTCTATTTTTATATCCGACAAAACCACTATTCGAATTTTAATAAGTTAACCACCAGCTTGAACCAACTTTTCGAAAACATTAAAAGCTGTACCTATGAAAAACCGTTCTACAAAATCCCTTGGCGCATTGCATCCCATCTTATTTTTTACGGGAGTTTATTTTGTTGCCCTCGTTTTCTCAATCTTTATTTGTTCAACTATCTTTTATAGTTGCAATTCCGGCGGCCCTATTGCGCTAACAAATAAACACAAAAAGGAAAAACCGGTTCAGCAAAATCAGATTACTGTTTTATCAAATACACTTGCCAGTAAGTAAAACTAATTTTTTTTATTAAGAATGCCGATTGTCCAATGCAATTCCTGATTGCTGACTGACTAGTTTTCCTATCTTCGCTGCACATCTTTTTACCATGTCATCAGCAAAGATTTTCTCGGGCACCGGCTCACATGCACTTACTGCACAAATCTGTAAAAGATTCGGAACTAAGCAAGGTGTAGTAAATATTCAAAAATTCAGTGATGGGGAAATATGCCCTATTTTTTTGGAAAGCATCCGCGGCGACTATGTTTTCCTGGTTCAAAGTACGCATTCACCTTCCGATAATTTAATGGAATTACTCCTGATGATTGATGCTGCACGCCGGGCTTCCGCAAATAAAGTGGTAGCAGTTATCCCATACTATGGTTATTCCCGTCAGGATAGAAAAGATAAACCCCGTGTATCCATAGGAAGCAAGCTGGTAGCCAATATGTTGGTAGCGGCAGGAGCCGATAGAATTATTACAATGGACCTCCATGCCCCTCAAATTCAGGGGTACTTCGACATACCTGTTGATCACCTCGATAGTTCCGCAGTTTTTATACCCTACATACAGCAACTTGGACTTAAAAACCTTACTTTTGCCGCCCCCGATGTAGGAGCATCAAATCGCATCCGGGAAATTGCCAGCTATTTTGAAGCCGAGATGGTAATCTGTGATAAGCACAGGAAACGGGCCAACGAAATAGCAAGTATGGTGGTAATTGGAGATGTAACCGATAAAGACATTGTAATTATTGACGACATCTGCGATACCGGCGGTACACTGGCAAAAAGTGCAGCTCTTTTAAAAGAAAAAGGTGCCAGAAGTGTAAGGGCATTGTGTACTCATCCGGTGCTGAGTGGAAAAGCTTATGAGAATATTGAAAACAGTGTTCTCGAAGAACTGGTGGTTTGCAATACCATTCCATTAAAGCAGGAATCGAGTAAAATAAAAGTGATCTCCGTTGCAGAACTTTTTGCCGTAGCAATAAGAAATGCATTTGAAAATAAAAGTATCGCCAGTTTATTTATTCATTCCCAACGCAAAGATGCTTAGCAGTTAGTTGAAAGCTACCCTGAATTTTTTTGAACCAAGCTTTTGAATTACTATTTGATTTTGGTCCCCTTACGTACGGGACACTTCGGGCTTCTGTTCCCTATTCAGCAACAGGAAACTATGAATCACTAAATTCAAATCAAAAATTTGAAATAAAAACATCATCAATTTTTATAAAATTGATAGGTTTATGAGTCAAGAAAAAGGACCCATAATTTTTTTTAAGAACAAGTAACTAAACAAACAACATAAAATGAAGACAATTACAATCGAAGGACAACTGAGGACCGGAAGCGGGAAAAAAGCCACCCGTCAAATCCGCTCTCAGGAGTTAGTGCCCGGTGTAATTTATGGCGGCGCACAGGATATTAATTTTTCAGCTCCTGCTAAAGCATTAAGACCATTAGTTTACACACCCGATTTTCAGTTTGCACAAGTAAACATTGATGGCAAATCGTATCGTTGCATTTTAAAAGATCTGCAATTTGATAAGATTGATGAAGCATTATTGCATATCGATTTACTCGAATTAGTAGAAGACAAAAAAGTAGTTGCTACGATTCCGATTAAGTATGTGGGTACTCCAATAGGTGTTAAAGACGGTGGAAGACTGCATCTTAAAATAAAATCATTGAAAATTAAAACGCTTCCAAAATATTTGAAAGAAAATATTGAAGTAAACATTGATAATTTAGAATTGCACGGAAATATACGGGTGGAAGATGTGAAAGTGGAGCATTATGAAATTCTCAACTCACCCCGTATTCCAATTGCATCAGTTGGTATTACCCGTGAATTGAAAGTAGAAGAAGCTGCTGCTGCACCTGCTGCAGGTACGATTGCTCCGGCTGCTACTGCTGCTGCAACTGCTGCACCCGCTGCTGCTGCGGCTGCTCCTGCCAAAAAAGCGGCAAAAAAATAATTTTGCTTATGTAGAAAATAAAAACCCACTTCTTTCAGATGTGGGTTTTTTTATTTACCGGTAGAAAATTATTATTGTAATTTGTTTTTGCTAGAATAAAAACATCATGAAATTTTTAATAGTTGGTTTGGGAAATACTGGAAATGAATATGCTCATACCCGTCATAATATTGGGTTTGACGTGGTAAATGCTTTTGTACAAAAACATGGTGGTAGTTTTTCGGTTGCACGCCTTGCAAATATGGCAGAAGTAAAATGGAAAGGGAAAAAAATGATTTGTATTTGCCCAACAACTTTTATGAACCTGAGCGGCAATGCTGTTAAGTATTGGATGGATAAGGAAAAGATTTCTATTGAAAATATTTTTGTGGTATTGGACGATATTGCTCTGCCCCTAGATAAATTGAGGATAAGACCGGGAGGCAGCGACGCTGGACATAATGGACTTAAGAGCATCCAGGAAATGATTGGTTCTCGTAATTTTCCTCGTCTGAGGTTTGGAATTGGCAATGATTATACAAAAGGCGGGCAGGCAGATTTTGTTTTATGTCAATGGAAAAAGGATGAAGAACCACTTGTAAAATTGAAAATTGATAAATCTGTTGAGGCAATTGAGAGTTTTGTTTTCGCTGGAATTGCAACTGCCATGAATATTATAAATAATAAGAGCTATAAGCTATGAGATTTCAAATCCATTACTTACTTTAGCCTCCCTGATTGAAGCCCAAGACCACCTTTCTTTAAAATCCACAATCTTACCGGAAGCCAATAAATATATAGGATGAACAGCTTTTACATTTTTGTATCCAATGTATTTAATTAAAACTACCACCAGTTTATGAAAATCTTTTGTGTTGGACGTAATTATGCAGCCCATGCCGCTGAACTCGGAAATGAGATTCCGGATGAACCGGTAATTTTTATGAAACCTAAAAGTGCTTTGCTGCAGCCGAATACGCCATTCTACTATCCCGAGTTTACCAATGAATTGAATTATGAAGGCGAATTAGTTTTACGTGTAAGTAAAAATGGTAAATATTTACAGGAAAAATTTGCCGGAAAATATTATGATGCGATTACGGCTGGTATAGATTTTACAGCACGGGATATTCAAAACGAATTAAAAGAAAAAGGATTGCCATGGGAAAAGGTAAAGCATGGGACAACTCTGCAGCCATCGGCAAATGGATTCCGATCGATACAATAAAAAATAAAAAAGCAATCAACTTTTGCCTGTATAAAAACACAGAACTGATGCAACAGGGCA
>JANOFP010000441.1:0-4055 GCA_031413675.1 Bacteroidota bacterium | reverse complement strand
ATGCTACTAGCAGATTTGGTAGGGGTAATCACTGCAATTGGAATGGCTTATTTATTTTTTGGATAAAAATTACTGAACAAGTTTTTCTTCCAGAATAAATTTCCTTTTTCATCCCGGCCTGCAATTATTATTTTATACACTTGACCCGGTGATAATTTTAGTAAAATTGGTTTAGAAGTTTTGTCTATTATTTTAGTAACAATTGTGGATGTGGAGACGGGTCTCCAATCTTCTGCAATAAAACTATTCCGGACAATTGAATAACCCTCCCGTTTATCAGATGAAAAACTTTTTTGCAAATTAATTGTATTGGAAATCCCTTTTTTAGTATAGATAGAAATGTATCCATTATATGCCCCAAGTGCCGGCGCCGGTTGTTTGGAAACAGTAATTAATGAAATATCTTCAAGGTTGAGTGATGAAATTACATTAAACTGAACTTGTATTTCATTCAGAAAAAAATATACACCTTCGGGGTTATCCATTTCCACGTCCTCGCCGGTATTATTTACACGGGGCGATAATACATACCGGTTAAAATTTACTTCATCAGGATTTATTAAATCACCAATAATATTTAATCCGGGAACACTATTGCGCAGGTAATGCCAGATGCTGGCGTAGTGCATTCCATCTGGGATAATTGTTTGTGCATTGCCATCATCAAAAATGGCAGAAAGATAATCCTGCCGCAAAGAATCTGTTTTCGATTTTCTTTTACCTACTACCACTACTTCCTGCAATACTTTATATTGCGAATCTAAAAATTGAAGGCTATCTATTTTTTTCGCCAGCAAAGGACTTACAGACTTATTAATAAATTCTTTTCTGAAATTTATGGCTGGCAAAAAAGAACTTGTTTTTAATGTGTCAAAATAAGATGGATATAATTCTACCTTCAACAACTCATTATTATTTTTAGGATTGTGTCCCTGGAAAAATAGAGTTGCCTGTTTTTTATAAGCCAGATCCATAACTGAAAACTCCCCGTTAGATAAAGCATTAGCCCTTGAAACGATTCTTGTTGAATCTTCGCCACGAACAAACATTTCCACATGATACCCTTTATCTGTTCCACTACCCGCATATGGCGCCACTTTCCCTTTTACTGTTATGCCCGATTCTGCCATGAACTTTAAAGGAATATTAATAAAATTAAATTTTTTGCCTAACATCAAAGTAGTTTGCATACTAAGCAATTGATCAATTGCAGTTAAAGAAGATTCCGAAACGGGATATTTGAATTGATATGCCTGTTCGTGTTGCAGATGTTTTTCAGTTTGAATCAAGTTAAAATTATCTGAAGGCAATGTACTGATGGCGGAAGTATTGACAGACGTTACCGATACCGTACCGTTTACGATGGAGCTGCTATAGGATACCTGATTCTTATTATCAAAAAATTTATTCGTAATTAAATTTGAAGGATTTGAATTGTTATAAACCCTTCTGTATGCTACGATATTTTCGGTTTCATCAAACAAATAAAAATCAATGACACCGGTTGGCAATTTAGCACGGGTAATAGCTGCCGTAGTGGCCCCGTCCGAAAAACTAAATTCGGATTGATAACAGATCGTATGATGCCGAAGGCCGATCAGTAAAAATTTGTCAGATGAATTACCTGTTGATTTATCTATAGAAATAAAAAACTTTGATTTCCCGGATGTGTTTGCCTGAAGATGCACTCCTGTAAATGTATTGAAACTGATTTTTTGTAAAAAAGCCCCGCATTGAATCATATAATTTTTAGTCGTCGAAAAAACTAAATTCACCGTAGCCAGACCCAATATTGTTCTACCCGCTGCTATTTTTTTTCCATCCTCCATAATTGTAAACGTATCGGATACAGGTAATTTGTTTTTGCCAGACATACGTACCATAAAATTTGCCTGTACATCTGGAATAAAAGAACCTCCTTCTGGTTGCACAATTATTTCAGTAACTACTTCATCGTTGAGCAAATAGTGGAATGGTTTCGCCGTATAATCACTGCCCGTAATAAAAATAGATTGTTGTGCAACTTTGTTTGGAAAATTTTTCATCCAGTTACTATAAACATTTAATACGTACGAACCCGAAGGAGTGGAGCCTGGTATTGAAAGATCTGCATTGGCAACTCCATTTTCAACCGGTAGCATTTTCTTTACAAGTATTTTCCCATTGTTGCCTACCAATTCTGCATAAATGGTTTTACTGATAAAGGATGCCTCATTGCCATTATTTAAAAAAAAAGATGCCCAGATTGTTTCGCCAGCCAGGTATTCATTTTTATCGGTAACCGTTATAATATATTCTTCCGGAAAATTTTCTGATTGTTTTAGAAGTGCAGAGTCAATACGTAATAAAAGATTTTCAAAATTTACCTGTGCAAAAACAGATTGGTTAAAACTGATCAACAAGAGAAATAATATATGCTTAAAAAATTTCATCCTGTAAATAAACAAAGTATAGTTTTAATAAAAACTAAAATTAACAAAAAAAGCTGCCTTTACCCGGCAGCATTTTTTATTCAGAATCAAAAATTATTTAATCGGTGTTATAGATGGCAGCGGTCTGCGGGCATCCGTAAGAGCAACACCTGCATAGCCTCTTGCATTTACATTATAAATTCTGCCATTCAATAGTGCAGTAGCATTATATGGATGGGTGGTAGATGAACCGCCGCCAACGAGGTTTGCCGGAATGTTTGGCATACCTGCACGAATCATACTGAATGTAATATTACCTAAACCCGATACCGGTGTTTCAAAATATCCTGAAACACCTTTATACGGAATATTAGAAGCGGCAAGAAAAGTACCCGCTGAGGATACAATATAAAAATCGATGTTACCTCCATTGGGGATACCATTAAAAAACTTAAACTTAGCAGCGCCGGGTGCCGGATCTGGTGTATCATCTTTTAAAACCGTTGCCTGAATATTTGGAAAAGTATCCGTAAACATTACAGTTTGTTTTGTGTTAGACACCAAATTTACAGGGCCTGTAAATAAGGTAACAGAATCGGTATTCGTATTGAATGCAGGGATTGATAATTTTAACGTAACAGGTAGTTGAGTTAAATTTTCATCAACATTAATATAATCTGCAAAAGTTTGACCACCTTGATTGAACCCACCACCGGGAAATGTAACAGCATAGGTAAGAAGATTACTTACACGTATTCCATTCACTTTTAATTGCACACCAGCATTGGTAACAGTACTCACGGGTGTAAAATATCCAAACTTTACTCTTGCACTTGCTGCAGGATCAACTTCAATCTTCTGACTGAGTTTTGTTTTTTCGCAGCCAACAAACAAAACAAAGAATGAAGTTATGATGAGTAAAAAAAGCTGATTTGATTGTTTCATATAAAGAGTTTTATTTATTTTTTATAATTCATTAGGGTTGACTAAACCAGCATGGTATAACATGAAAAGTGGAAAGGTTTGTAATTGCCGGCCGGTAGATATTCCAAACATATTCCGAATTATAACGTGGCCTTACCCTTTGTACATAAAATAATGGACCTCCATTTTCAATAAATAAAGCTGCTGGCATAACCATTCCAGAATAAATTTGAATACCCGGTGTGGCAGGATCCGTATCTGTATAATGTACTTTCCGTTGATCTACCCAGGACTCAACATAACCCCAACCCCAGAGTGCAATAAATTTTTGTTGTAAAATATCGCCTAAAGTCAGCGTAGCGGCAGATTGCTTTACATTTCCACTTGCAAGATAAGTTGCTCTTTGTGCTGCCGAAATTGGTACTGTATTATACAAAATAACATTTGACCGGGGATAAGCTCCCCGATTTATAAAATCAAAATGACCAATGATTCCGTTTTGATATGCTGTTAAGGCACTTGCAGCATTTGACTTCCGCAAGTAAGCCTCAGCTCGCATAAATTGAATTTCGGAATAAGTCATTAATGGAACAACCGCTTTATTTTGAAACAAATATTTACCTGGCCTTGCCGCAAAATTTGCAGCACCGGGGTTTGCATTTAAACTATCACCCCAAAGTACCGGTACACGAATTCTTGTATTTGCATTCGCATTATTCA
>JANOFP010000440.1:0-29101 GCA_031413675.1 Bacteroidota bacterium | reverse complement strand
AAAAATGTATCTGATGAAAAGAGTAAAGAGTATTACAATTTTCTTAAAACCTGGCAGCCTACCATTAATTCTTTGCAATGCGATCAGTTTGTAAATGCAGCATTGATCAGTAGTTGGTATGCAGGATTACGAAATAACGGAACCTGTAGATTAAGCAATGTGGAATTGGAAAATAAGAACCAGTTATTGTTTCGTTATAACAGCAATTACAATGGCGGTACCTGGTTTATATATCTTGATAGTTTGAAAGGGCGATTAGTAAAAGCAATTCCGATTGGCAATACAAAAGGTGAATGGAAAATTTCGACAACAGAAATTCCGGTAATTAACGGAAAACATACACTGTATTTTAAATATTATAGTCCTGTAATAAAAACATTGGATGAAACAGGAGTTCTATTTGATTGGTTTCAATTTGGTAATCCTTTTCCCGGTAAAGAAAAATCAGGATTTGATTCTACCTTTAAACATTTCAATGATTTGCTTTATGCTAAAGTAGAAGCAACCCCAATCATGATTGAAAATAATAAAGAACAATTCAGAACTACTCATGTTTTTGAACGGGGTAACTGGTTGGTGAAAGGCGAAGAAGTTTTTCCAGATGTACCAGATATCATGAACCCATGGCCTGCCAATACACCAAAGAATCGATTCGGATTGGCTATGTGGTTAACAGATAAAAAAAATCCGTTGGTAGCAAGAACGATGGTAAACCGTTTATGGGAACAATTATTTGGATTTGGTTTGGCAGAAACATTGGAAGACCTGGGATCTCAAGGCATTCCTCCTACACACAAAGACTTGCTGGATCATTTGTCCTGGAAATTCATGAACGATTTTAACTGGAGCATTAAAAAATTGTTGAAAGAAATGGTGATGTCCGCTACGTATCAGCAGGAATCAAAAACAAATGAAGAACTGTTGAAGATAGACCCCAATAATAAATTTTATGCAAGAGGCCCAAGGATAAGATTAT
The DNA here is from genome assembly GCA_031413675.1 of Bacteroidota bacterium. Lineage (GTDB taxonomy): Bacteria > Bacteroidota > Bacteroidia > Chitinophagales > Chitinophagaceae > VBAR01. The sequence goes on along the minus strand of JANOFP010000440.1, from coordinate 28,125 downwards.
CTGCTGAACAATTAAGGGATCAGGCACTGGCTGTAAGTAATTTGTTAAGCAAAAAAATGTTTGGAAAAAGTGTAATGCCCTTTCAGCCGGATGGCATCTGGCGTTCCCCTTATAATGGAGATAGCTGGAATTTAAGTAAAGGAGAAGATCAATATAGAAGAGCGGTGTATACCTATTGGAAAAGAACAGCACCCTATCCATCGATGATAACGTTTGATGGTGGTGCCCGGGAAGTTTGTATTACACAGCGAATAAGAACAAACACACCCCTTCAGGCTTTAGCGGCTTTAAATGATTCAAGCTATTTGGTAATGGCAAGACATTTTGCATACCAGATGCAGGAATCCGAAAAAAAGGAAATTAATAAACAGATACAAAAAGGATATGAGATGATGATGTATAGAAATATTTCTGAAAAAAAACTGAATGCATTGCTTGAGTTATATAATAAATCATTCGCTAAATTTAAAAATGATAAAGCGGCTGCTTGTGAGATGATTGGTGTTATGGATAAACATAACAATCCTGAAACGGCCGCATTGGTTGTAGTAGCAAATGCAATGCTGAATCTGGACGAATGGGTGAATAAAAATTAGACCCCCTGTTCCCCTAAAGGGGAGACGTAGGTTGAGGTTTGTTTCGTTCATTGATAATTTCTTTATCCCAAAGGGATAAAATATTACTAGCCCCGGGTTTTAACCCGGGGGAAAAGAGTAATAATAAATATCAGAACCCCGGAGGGGTTCAATATTATTTATTCGAATGAGAAGAAATTGAAAAAAATTTGAATGATCGATATATGCTGAGTAGAATTCCTTCAGTAGAAGAGTCTCGATGATAAATGTCGGGATGCTGACCGAAAGCGTCAGCATGCGACGCAAGAAAAGCTTAATAGTAGCAACAAAGCTGGTTACATAAAAAAATTATGACGCAAAAAGAATTACATAATCAAAGATTATTAAAAGAAGCAGAACATACTGCCATGCTTCATCATACCCGCAGGCATTTTATAAAAGAAAGTGCAATGGGCCTGGGGGCATTGGCATTAGGTTCTTTGCTGGATAGTTGCGGCAGTAAATCTTCATCTTCGAATAATTTATTTGCCTGCCCCGATTGTTTTGGAGATCCGGCTAATCCATTATCACCAAGACCGCCGATGTTTCCAGGAAAAGCAAAATCAGTTATTTATTTACATATGGCTGGTGCGCCTTCACAATTAGAATTATTCAGCTATAAACCTGAGTTGGCAAAAATGGATGGACAGGATTGTCCGCCATCATTACTTGAAGGAAAAAAATTTGCATTCATCAGGGGAGTTCCAAAAATGTTGGGTCCGCAGGCTACATTCCGGCAACATGGACAAAGTGGAATTTGGTTATCGGATAATCTGCCACATCTTTCAACTGTTGTTGATGAAATTGCAGTTTTAAATGCAGTAACAACTGACCAGTTCAATCATGCTCCTGCACAATTGATGATGCATACAGGCTCAGCAAGATTAGGAAGACCGAGTATTGGTTCATGGGTTACTTATGGGTTGGGATCAGAGAATAAAAACTTACCCGGCTTTGTAGTATTGACATCGGGTGGTAATAATCCCGATGCGGGAAAAAGTGTTTGGGGCAGTGGATTTTTACCAAGTGTATATCAAGGTGTGCAATGTCGGGGAGAAGGTGATCCGGTATTATTTATAAAAGATCCAAATGGTATGGACAGGGATTTACGAAAGGCATCTATTGAGGCTATCAATAAAATAAATAAGGAACAATACGAAGAATATAAAGACCCGGAAATTCTTTCCCGCATTTCACAATATGAGATGGCGTATAAAATGCAGATATCTGTTCCGGAAGTGATGAATATAAATGATGAACCTGAATATATTCATGAAATGTATGGAACGCAACCCGGCAAAGCAAGTTTTGCAAACAATGTTTTGCTGGCAAGAAAATTAGTTGAAAAAGGTGTTCGGTTTGTACAATTATTTGACTGGGGTTGGGATATGCATGGAGATTCAGCAGGCAATGCAGTGGATATTGGTCTTGTAAATAAATGTCGCAAAACAGAAAAAGCAATTACAGCATTGATACTCGATTTGAAACAGCGGGGTTTGTTGAATGAAACATTGATAGTATGGGGAGCAGAATTTGGAAGAACGCCGATGCAGGAAAACAGGGAAGGAAAACAAATGCCATTCAAAGGAAGAGACCATCATGCCGAAGCTTTTAGTATGTGGATGGCAGGTGGCGGAATAAAAGGTGGCACTTCGTATGGTGAAACAGATGAAATAGGTTATAGCATTGTAAGCGGTAAAACAGAACCATTCGATATACAGGCAACAATTTTAAATCAATTAGGATTTGATCATGAAAAATTCACTTATCAGTCGCAGGGTCGTCCATTCCGTTTGACGGATGTGAGTGGGAAAGTGATAAATGAGATAATTGCATAAGAGTTTTTTAATTGAATATTGAAAATTGAGCATTGAACATTTTTTTTAGCTTTTGAAAATATTCAATTTTCAATATTCAATGCTCAATGTTCAATGCAGGTCAAGCACTCTCAATTTTATTGAAAATGAAATATAACAGACGTAATTTTTTAACACTTACAGGCACTGCAACTACAGCAGTCATGCTTTCCACTTTGGAAAAACATTCCTTATCAACCAAACCTTCCTTTACCATGCATAAAAATTATGAATTGAAAATAATGGCAACCAACTGGGGCTTTCATGGTACGATGGATGAATTTTGTGCCAATGTAAAAAAAGAGGGTTATGATGGAGTAGAACTCTGGTGGCCTACCGATAATAAAAAAGCACAGGATGAATTGTTTGCTGCTTTAAAAAAGTATAGACTGGAAATTGGTTTTCTCTGCGGTGGCTCACAAACTAACCCGCAGGAGCACCTTGCGTATTTTAAAAAGATGATTGATGCTGCAGCCAAACAAAATATACAACGGCCATTATATATAAACAATCATTCAGGCAGAGATCATTTTAGTTTTGATGATAATAAAAAATTTATTGAACATACAAATGTGCTGGCAAAAGAAACGGGAATTTCAATCTTACATGAAACACACCGGGGTAGAATTTTATTTGCTGCACATATTACAAAACAGTATATCGAAAAATATGCTGAATTAAAGCTTACACTGGATATATCACATTGGTGTAATGTGCATGAAAGTTTATTAGGAGATCAGAAAGAAACGGTTGACATGGCACTGGAAAGAACTGAACATATTCATGCACGGGTTGGCCACCCGGAAGGGCCGCAGGTAAATGATCCCCGTGCACCTGAATGGGAAAACACAGTGAAGCAGCATTTTGACTGGTGGGATAAAGTAGTGGAAAGAAAAAAGAAGAATGGTGAAAGAATGACATTTCTTACCGAATTTGGACCGCCCGATTATATGCCTACGATGGCATACACAAAACAACCACTCAGTGACCAATGGGCAATTAATGTACATATGATGAAACTCTTGAGAGAAAGGTATAAATAGCTTCGGGCTGTGAGCTTCGAGACAACTATTAACTATTAAATACTTTAATTATGAGAAATTTTAAGCAGCTTGAAATTTGGCAAAAAGGTTTTGAAATTGCTGTGCAGTCTTTTAAACTAACGAGCTCTTTTCCAATAGAAGAAAAGTTTGGAATCTCTTCACAAATTACAAGAGCAGCCGTTTCGATTCCGTCAAATATTGCAGAAGGAAGTAGCAGAAGTAGTGAAAAAGTTTATAATCGATTTTTAGAAATTTCATTAGGTTCTTCTTTCGAATTGGAAACACAACTGTTAATTTCCGGAGATGCTAAATTTGGTGATACCGATTTGCGAAATTCAATTCTAAAGAGTGTTGATGAAGAGCAGAAAATGTTAATGAGTTTCATGAATACATTAAATAACTAAAACAATTAAGGCTCATAGCTCACAACTCATGGCTCAATGCTTAAATAAATTAAATGGTTAATGTTTTTTTGCTCAATATCGCTGATTTTATAGCCCACTTTCATCCATTGCTGGTTCATTTACCAATTGGCATTTTATTGATTGCCGCAGTCTTTCAATTTCTTTCACGCAAAGAAAAATTTCAATCATTGAATGTTGCAGTCGGTATTGCATTATTCTTTGGAATGTTTAGTGCTGTCGCATCCTGCATCAGCGGATTTCTTTTATCCAAAACGGATGATTATGATGAATCACTTATTGGCAAACATCAATGGTTGGGTATCGCTGTTGCAGTTACTTCGGTCATCGCATATATTTTAAATAAAAAAAACAGCTGGTTCACCAAATGGGTAATGGTATTGATGACTTTGTTAATTATTATCACCGGGCACCTCGGTGGTTCTTTAACGCATGGCTCTGATTATTTAACAAAGGCATTTTTTACTTCAGGTGGCAATAACAAGGATATAAAAAGAAAACCAATTCCCAATGTGCAGGAGGCAGTAGCTTATACAGATGTGATAAAACCCATTTTTGAATCAAGATGCTATGGATGTCATGGACCTGATAAGCAAAAAGGAAAACTTCGTTTAGATGAACCGGATTTTATTTTAAAAGGCGGTAAGGATGGAAAAGTTATTGTTGCAGGAAAAGCGAATGAAAGTGAATTGATAGAACGAATTTTTTTGGCGAAGGATAATGAAGACCATATGCCACCAAAAGAAAAGGGACAGCTAACTAAACAGGATATGGATTTGCTGCACTGGTGGGTAAGCAACGGCGCCGACTTTAATAAAAAAGTGAATGAACTTCCGCAAACGGATAAAATAAAACCAATATTAACTTCATTGCAATCAGGTGATATGAATGAAGAAATTAACCTTTCAGAAATTCCGGATAAAAAAGTGGATAAAGCAGATGATGCAGCGGTTAAAAAATTAAAAGACAGGGGAGTTGCTATTATCCCTGTTGCACTTAACAGTAATTATCTTTCTGCAAATTTTGTAGCGGTTGATTCTGTTACAGAAAAGGATTTGCAATTACTGGAGCCATTGAAAAAGCAATTGATAGGGCTAAAACTGGGGGGTAAAAAAATTACAGATGCACAACTTAGTACGATTGCAAAGTTAACATCACTGACACGTATAAATCTGGATCATTCGAAGATTACCGATAAGGGATTGAGTCAGTTAAAAACTCTTTCACAACTTCAATATCTCAATTTGGTTGCAACAAGTGTAACGGTAAATGGAATTGAACAACTAAAAGAAATGAATAATCTGCGACAAGTTTTTATTTATCAGACTGCGATTTCAGGAAGCGAATGGATGAATCTGAAAAAAACATTTCCTAAAACAGTATTTGATACCGGTGGTTATAAAGTGCCATTGTTGCAAACTGATACGATGGAGAAAAAAGCAGTTTCGAAAATTAATAATTTGTAACTGATGAAAAGACTGATTTCAATATTTATTTTTAGTTGCTCTCTTACTGCATTTTCACAACTTAAGTTGGCGTACAATTTAAAATTTGATTCGCTGGCTAAGCGATGGGATGAAGCAATACCGCTGGGCAATGGCTGGCTTGGTGCATTAATTTGGCAAAAGGGTGATAAATTAAGATTGTCATTGGACCGGGTTGATTTATGGGATGACCGCCCCATGCCGGAAATTGATAAACTGAAATTTAAATGGGTAGTGGAAAAAGTAAAATTGAATCAATATGATTCCGTACAGAAAATTGGTGATGAGCCTTATGAGAAATATCCGGCGCCAACAAAAATTCCCGGCGCTGCAATTGAGTTTGATTTGAATAAATTCGGAAAGGTAGTTTCAAATGAACTGGATATTAAAAATGGATTGAGTGTAATAAAATTTGATAATGGAATTGTTTTTAATAATTATATCCATGCCATAAACCAGGTTGGGTATTTTGGTTTTGAAAATTTACCTGCCGGAGTTTTAACGCAGGCAGGTTTAAAGCAAGAAATGATTCCTGAATTAATGATTCCAAATTATAATTCAGGTAATACGGGTGGAGCAGGTAATAGTGTGGAAGGACAAGGGCTGGAAAAACTCGGATATAAAAAAGGAACTGTTGTAAAAACAAAAAACAGTATCCGTTATCATCAGCCCACCTGGCAGAATAATTATTATGAAGTTTTGGTACAATGGTACGCCTTACCCGGAAATAGAATCATTGGTCAATGGACAATTACCCATAATAAAACTGCCGTTTTGTTAAAACCAAATTTCAAATTAAAAGAACCCACCCATTGGCCAACGCATATCAAATGGTGGAATGATTACTGGAGTCGTTCATCCATTTCAATACCTGATTCAATTTTGGAAAGACAATATTATCTGGAGCTATACAAATTTGCTTGTGTGGCAAGAAGCAATACGCCGCCCATTTCTTTGCAGGCCATATGGACAGCCGATAATGGAAACCTGCCGCCTTGGAAAGGAGATTTTCATCACGATTTAAATACACAATTGAGTTACTGGCCGGGTTATGCAGCCAATCATTTGGATTTAACTGCTGGATTTACTAACTGGCTTTGGAAAGTAAAAGAAGAAAATAAAAAATGGACAAAACAGTATTTTGAATTAGATGGATTAAATGTTCCGGGTGTTACAACAATTTCAGGAAAACCAATGGGTGGATGGATTCAATATTCAATGTCGCCTACTACTTCTGCATGGCTGGCGCAGAATTTTTACTGGCAATGGAAGTATAGCATGAATACAAATTTTTTAAATGAGAAAGCTTTACCCTATCTGCAGGATGTAGGCAAATTTCTTAAAAATATTACTTTAATTAATGGAAAAGCAGAAAGAAAACTTCCATTGAGTTCTACACCGGAGTACAATGACAACAGTATTAAAGCCTGGTTTCCTGATTGGACAAGTTATGATTTAGCATTAACGAAAAATACTTTTGAAATGCTGCAATCATCATTTAATAGTTTGAAAAAAATGAATGATGCGAAATATTGGTTAAAACAAAAGACAACATTACCGGAATATAGTTCCAACAAATCAGGCATGCCTATCGCAGTAAATCAGAATCTTGATTTTTCCCATCGCCACCAAAACCATTTACTTGCTATTCATCCTTTGGGATTATTAAACATGGAAGATTCAGCACAAAAAATTATTATTGAAAACTCTTTAAGACATATAGAAAAGAAAGGAACAAGAAACTGGGTGGGTTACTCCTTTGCATGGGTTGCATCATTATATGCAAGAGCAAAGAACGGAGATTCGGCTGTTGTTAACCTGAAAAAATTTGCAACCAATTTTGTTTCTTCAAATAGTTTTCATCTCAATGGCGATCAGAAAGGAGGACAATATGCTGACGCCACTTACCGGCCATTTACATTAGAAGGAAATTTTGCTTTTGCACAGGGCATTCATGAAATGCTTTTGCAAAGTCATAAAGGATTTATTGAAGTTTTTCCTGCTATTCCAAATAACTGGAATGATGTTTCTTTTAAAACACTGAGAACAGAAGGAGCATTTCTTGTTTCGGCTAAAAAAGAAAACAACGTTGTAATGGAAATGACAATTAAAAGTGAAGTTGGTGGTGAGTTACTCGTAAAATTACCATTCCCAACATGGCTAATACAAGGAGTACAACGAAATGAAATAAAAATCGAAAAAGGGATAGCACTTATTAAAACTGTGAAAGGACAAATCATTACATTTACAAATGCATTTGAATAAGAATGGATAAGTGTGAAAATGAAATTGCTGAATGCTGATCCGAATTTTAGATTAATAGCTACCTTATAAAAAAATAACTATGCTTTCCAGGTTTTGGCCAGGTACCCTTATTGAAAACACTGCTTGCTTTTTTATGAATAAAAATCCTTTCGTACAAGTGTGTTCCTCTTTCACCACGATAAACTGTGCATGGGACGATGATAAAAGAAATGCCACCGGTTACATAAAAAATAAACTACCTGCAGTTTTTGTTTTTTTAATTTTTATTTTAATCTCCATCTTTTCTTTTTCGCAACAGGCAAAACCCACCCGTCAGCAGATTCAATGGCATGAAATGGAGTTTTATCTATTTGTGCATTTTGGCCCCAATACTTTTACTGATAAAGAGTGGGGACATGGTGATGAGCCTGAAGACATTTTTAATCCGACGGAACTCGATTGTCGTCAATGGGCAAGAATAGCAAAACAAGCCGGTGCAAAAGGAATAATCATTACAGCAAAACATCATGATGGATTTTGTTTATGGCCAAGCAAATACTCTACGCATACTGTACGTGAAAGTAAATGGAAAGATGGGCAGGGAGATGTATTAAGAGATTTATCAAAAGCATGTCGTGAAAGTGGATTAAGGTTTGGTGTTTATATTTCACCATGGGACAGGAACCATCCAAAATATGGAACCAATGAATACAATGATGTATATGTAAACACAATGACGGAAGTTGTAAAAAACTATGGGCCGATTTTTGAAATGTGGTGGGATGGGGCAAATGGTGAAGGCCTTAACGGAAAAAAACAAGTGTACGATTTTAGGAGATATGAAAACACGATACGAAAAATTTCCCCCAATGCAGTTGTGTTTAGTGATATTGGTCCCGATGTACGCTGGGTAGGAAATGAAAGTGGGATTGCTGGAAAAACAAACTGGAATTATTTAGATACCGCAGGCTTTACAAGGGGTAGTGGTGGCCCTTCGCAATCAATTTTAAATACAGGAAATGAAAATGGGAAAAACTGGATACCGGCGGAGTGTGATGTAAGCATTAGACCCGGTTGGTTTTATCATAAAGAAGAAGATAGTAAAGTAAAAACCGGGGAGCAGTTATTTGATTTGTATTTGAAAAGCGTTGGTCGCGGTGCAAATTTATTATTGAATGTACCACCCGATAGACGGGGTTTGATTAATGAAATTGATTCAGCGGCACTGATGAATTTTAAAAAACTCCGCGATGAAAGTTTTCATGACAATCTAGCCAAAACTGCAAAAGCTTATTGGCAGTTTAGTATTGATGATTTACCAAACAAAGAATTAATTGTACGTTCATTTCAAAGAAGCAGGGAGGGTTATAGTATCAACCTGCAGCAGTTTACAGTTGAGTTTGAACAGAAAACAAAAATCAATTGCATTGGTTTATATGAATATTTACATGCCGGGCAAACTATCAGAGGATTTAAAATTGAACTTTACAATGGAAAAAATAAAGTAGGCTCATTCGATGGAACCACAGTTGGCAGAAGAAGGCTGCTTACTTTTCCGGCAGCAGATGTTACTTCATTCAAAGTGTATTTAGATGATAAAAACGGTGGTGATAATATTCGTGCTGTTACGGCATATTTAATTGATGAAAAACTTCTGGAGAAATAATTAATTTCATTTTACGGGGTTTTACTATCAATTTTATATCACTTATAAATAGTTTCATCGCATTTGTAAAGAAGTAGTACCCAGCTTGATTTTTGTTTTATAAATTTTTCTTATTTTTAGAAATTATACTTTGCTTACCAAAAACAAAAAATCGTTTATGAGAAAACTCACTTCGCTTGCAGTGCTGCTACTCAGCTGCACTTTTCTTTTTTCACAGGAAAATTTATGGACTTCAGTAAATGAATCTGCAACAGGAGCAAATTTGTTTGCATCCCGTACCCGGCCTACGGCGTATAAAATCTTTCAATTACGTGAATCAGATTTTATCAGCCGTTCACAAACCGCTCCGAATGAAAAAATAATTTCTGCCAGCCAATCATCATCCATTATTTCTTTTCCGGATGAGAAAGGAAATATTCAACGCTTTAGAGTAGTGGAAGCTCCGGTTATGCATGAAGCTTTAGCAGCACGTTATCCAGGTATTAAATCTTTTTCAGGAAAAGGAATTGATGATCCATCTTCAACAGTTCGTTTTTCAGTATCAGAACAACTCGGTGTTTATGGAATGATACTTTCTTCCAATAAACCCAGTGTATATATTGATCCTGTTGACAGAGCCGGAAGATATTATATGGTTGTATCAAGAAATGCTATCGGTGGCCAGGATCGGTTTCAATGCTTAACAGAAAATGCAATTGCAAATTCAACACCAGAAGTATCCGGAGTACAATTAAGAAATGCGGATGATGGAATTTTAAGAACCTATCGCTTGGCATTATGCGCATCGGGTGAATATTCTCAATCTTTTTTAACTGGCTCAGAACCGGATGATGCTGCAAGAAAAGCTGTCGTACTTGCAGCATTAAATAACGCCATGACGAGAACAAACGGAATTTATGAAAGAGATTTTGCTGTGCGTATGGTCCTGGTGCCAAATAATGATGCTGTCATATATTTAAATACAAGCACAGATCCATTTACAAGTTCAGGCAGCTGGGGCAATCAATCGCAAGCAACTTGTGATGGTGTAATCGGTAGCTCAAATTATGATATTGGACATTCTATCACTTATGCTGCGCCACCCGGCAATGGTAATGCTGGTTGTATCGGTTGTGTTTGTACAGCAGGTATAAAAGGAAAAGGCTGGACAGCGTATTATGATTTTGCCAGCGATTATTTTGTAGTAGATTTTATGACACATGAAATGGGACATCAGTTTGGAGGGAATCATACTTTTTCCATTAGCTATGAAGGAACAATAGCACAAACAGAACCCGGCAGTGGATCAACCATTATGGGTTATGCAGGTATAACAGGGTCAACCGATGTGCAACCACATAGCGACGATTATTTTCATGCAAAGAGTATTGAACAAATTACAAATTATGTAAAATCAACAAGCAGTACTTGCGAAGTAGCTACAGCAACAGGCAATGCAATACCAACTGCAAATGCGGGAGCTGATTATACCATACCAAAATCAACACCGTTTAAATTAGATGGTTCCGGTACCGATGGTGATGTGACAGATGTATTAACCTATTGCTGGGAAGAAATAGATATTATCACGGGTGCAAGAAATTTTCCAACGGCAACTGCAACGAATGGAGTTCAATTCAGATCGTATTTACCTTCAACGAATACTTCAAGAAATTTTCCAATATTAAGCAGTATACTTTCCGGTACGAATGGAAATACATGGGAAGTGTTGCCTTCTGTAGCAAGAACATTAAATTTCAGATTGACTGTAAAAGATAATAGAGCAGGTGGCGGTGGAAATAGAAGCGATGATATGACTGTAACTATTTCTTCAGCTACAGGACCATTTGCTGTATCAGCGCCTAATACAGCAGTTACATGGGCGGCGGGTACATCCCAAACCGTAACATGGACGGTGAATGGAACAACCGGCAGCCCTGTAAATTGCGCCAATGTAAATATTCTTTTATCAACAGATGGCGGTAATACATTCCCAATTGTGCTTTTATCAAATACTCCGAATGATGGAACACAATCTGTAACGGTTCCGAATAATCCGGGAACAACCAACAGAGTTAAAGTAGAAGCCGCTGGAAATATTTTCTTTGATATTTCAAATGCCAATTTCACTATCGGTGCCCCACCAGTATGTGGCGATGTAACCGGATTGAATACAACTGCAATAACAACAACAAGTGCAACGGTGAACTGGAGTACAGTAGCAAGTGCATTAAGCTATGATGTGGATTATAAAGCGGCATCATCCGGTACATGGATAAATGCAGCTACAGCTACAACAACCCTCTCTGTTAATTTAATTTCTTTAGCTTCCGGTACTTTATACGATTGGAGAGTAAGATCAAATTGTACAGGTGGTAGCGGTAATTATATAGCTGCACAGTTTACTACAACAGCAGTTGTATCGCCTTGCCCGGGTATTTATGATATAAGTACAAACGGAACAACAGGAGGTGCAGCAGTTATTCCGTTTAATACAGATGTGAAGGGAACAATTTCTCCATCCGGTGATGTTGATAATTACAGATTTAATGTAAACACGGGTGGCCCGGTTGTAATAACACTTACTACTTTACCTGCAAACTACCAGTTACGTTTGTTGAATAGTGCAGGAACAATTTTAGTAACAAGTGCAAACAATGGAACCGCCAGTGAAACAATTAATGCAACTGTTGCTGCTGGGTTCTATTATGTAAGAGTGTATCCAAAGGGAAATGCTAGCAATTCAACGAACTGCTATACTTTAAGAGTACAGGCAAATGGCTCTACTACAAGAGGTGATGGTGGACTGATAACAGGAACTGGAATTAATGTAAACCTGTTTCCAAACCCTGCAAATAATAAACTGAACATAGCAATAGATGGTTTGCAAACAACTGCTGATATAAAAGTTTATAATGTAATGGGTAAATTAGTAATGCGGCAGATAGCAACCAAAGCAAACAGTGAGCTGAATATTTCAAGATTGTCATCCGGAATTTATATGCTGAATGTAAATGACGGAACTACAGTTAAGAGTATGAAGTTTGTGAAAGAGTAGTATTTCTGTTTTTTAAATTACGAAGGCTGTCCGTGCGGGCAGCCTTTTTTATATTAAATATTTTATTGAAATTATTTACCTGTAAAATTTGCTTTTCTTTTTTCCAGAAATGCAGATACACCTTCTTTCATATCATCGGTACCAAAGCATTTTCCAAATTCTTCCACTTCAACTTCAAATCCGTTTCTCGTTTCATCAAACACCGCATTAGCTGATTTAATACAAGCGGCAACGGCTAGCGGGGCTTTTGAATTTATTACAGAAAGAATTTTTATTGTTTGTTCGAGTAAAGTTTCAGGTGTAGTTACATGATTTACTAAACTCAATTGTTTTGCTTCATTAGCATCAATCATATTGCCACTCATTAAAAGTTCCAATGCTTGCCCTTTTCCAATTAATTGAACCAATCTTTGTGTGCCGCCATAGCCGGGTATCAAACCGAGATTTACTTCCGGCTGACCAAATTTTGCGTTATCACTTGCCAAACGAAAATGACAAGACATCGCTAATTCGCAGCCACCGCCAAGAGCAAAACCATTTACTGCGGCAACAATTGGTTTGGGACAATTTTCAATTTTAGTAAAAACCATGTCCTGCCCTTTTTGTGCAAGTGCTTTTCCGCCACTTGCATCCAGGGAAAGAAATTCAGAAATGTCTGCACCTGCTACAAATGCTTTGGGTCCTGCACCGGTAATGATGGCTGATTTAATTTCTTTATTGTTAATCACTTCATCTATCGCTGAAGATAATTCTTCAATCACGGTTTTGTTCAGTGCATTCAGTTTATCAGGACGGTTGATAGTGACGGTGAAAATATTATTGTTCAGTGAAGTGAGCAATGTTTGGTACATACAAAAAATGTTTTACCAAAAATAAGGAATAAAAAAAGAGGCCGCCCATTTGAGACGGCCTCGTGTACATGGTGTACTGATAATAAGCTATGTCAATTTTTTATATTGTAGTCTGTTGTTGTGTTTGATTGAGAAGCATTTTTGTTGTTGCCCTGTACAATTATTTTTTGCGCATCATAACCCGGCACTTTGAGAATATATATGCCGCTGCTCAAACTATTTACTGGCTGCTGCTGCAAATTAATAATCCTGAATTTTTTTATCAGTTTTCCATCAATAGTAAATAGAGATGCTTCCGTTTCTTTTTCTAAGCCGTTTACTTTGAACCAGAAATTTCCGTAGTTTGGATTGGGGCCCACGGTTATTTCTTTATTCATTTCTATTCCGGCTGACGACATTATTTTTGAAGTAGCTGTTTCAATTGTTTCATCTGAAGAAACAACCAGGTTATTGGGATTGCCGCCACCTTTTACGCCTTTAGTTTTCGGACCGACTGATATAACAATTGAATAAGTGAAAGAGTTATCGGCTGCAATAACCTTAAGACGGTAATATGAAATTCCTGTATGTGCATTGGCATCAACATTCATATAATTGAGAGGCGAAATACTATTGCCGCCTGCTGCAAGTGTATTTACAAAAGCACGGTCAGAAAAATCAAGTTCGTTATCTAACCTGCGTTGTACCCGGTATCCGCTCATGTTTGTTTCTGTTTGGCTTGTCCAGTTCAGTTGCACTTCAGTTGCTTTTTTGCGCTGGCCAGTAAACGTCAAACCGGTAACTGCACCGGCAACCGTATTATCATTTGCCAAGGTTTGCAATGCAAGGTTAGCAAGCCCGGTTTTTTCTACATAATTAGAATTGGTGCTATTACTTGTTCTTGAAAGATTATTCCATATTGATCCAGCACCAAAAGCCTGGTACAGCACTAAGCTGCTTTCATTTTGAGCGTTAAGTTCTGCATCAAAGTATTTCAAGCGCAAAGTTGCATTCAGGTTGGTGTTGTTTGTTGGGGTAATATTATAATACCGGTTGATACTTGTTGATAGCCCTGTTCCGCTTGCAGGAAGATGGAACCGACGAACTATAACCGAACCCAGGTTTTCGGTACTGGTAATGAAAGCGCCGAGATTGCCGGGGTTGTTCATATTTGGAGAATTAAGGTTCACTGTAATTTCGGTAAAGCCTGCACCGGTAGCAGTGATGCGGTTTGTTTCTGATTCGCCGGCTACATAAGCAGTCGGAGATAAAACAATCTTACTGCTCCACACATCCAGCAAGCCTGAAATAAAATTGATGGAAGCATTTACATTGATATCCCTTGCCAACTGAATTTTTGCATTATTTGTTTTTGCAATTTCGAGGATATTGAATACGGGTAAATTAATACCAGTGATACCGTTGTTTTGTGTGCCGGTGAATTTTACACTTCCGGTACCTGGTGTAAATATTCCATGAGTCAGCAGGTTCATATCATTCACAACGAGTGTTGCATTACCTGTTGTTACCCATTGTGCATCGCTGCCGATAGTCAACTGACCGGAACCCCGGAGCAGCAGGCAGGTTATTATTATTGATAAAAATATTTTTTTCATAATGCTGTTTTAGAAATTTTCAAACCAAATATTTGGAGCAAACCAGTAATGTGCTTAACCTGATTCGCATACTTTAAAGCACACCTGAACTAATTTCGAAAATGGGGTTACAATTTTTTAACCAGGTGACCAGAAAATACTACACCAAAAAAATCACCAATAAGAGGCATTGATACACCTGTAAAATTACCTTGACGGGCTGTTAAATACACCTGGTCACCGGCATTTAATACAACATCCGTGCTACCTGTAACCTCTCCACTTATTTCCGGATTGGAATTAAGAAATCTTGACACTTCTATTGTATTACCAGATCTGATTATAAAAATAGAAGCGATAACAAAGTCATAATCATAATGACCTACGGGAGCAGCTTTTATGCCAAAACGCACATTAAGATCAAAATGGTATAAACCATTTACTGGAGGATAAAATACACTTGCTTCAGTTAAGTTTCCATTTTCATTAATATCAATAAAATTGTTGCTAAGATCATACTCCTGGGCTGCAAAATGAACTTTTACATTTACATTCTGTCCAAGTTCAGCAAAACCAGCGGCTAATCCTTTTGCTTTAAAACCAATTGTCGGCCCAGAATTTGGAGACTGCCATGTAGCATTACCACTTGCATCGCTTGTTAATACTTTTCCTAATCCCGGAGTGGTATTACCGCCTGCAATTTTTACGTTACCACTTACATCTAAAGCAGTACCACTTGTGCTCAGAGCTCTTACTGCTATACCATTTGTAGATAAACCATAAACTCCCTGTGTATTTGCTCCATTTGAAGTACCCACAACACCACTACCTGCAGTACCTGTGTTTTGGCCATATACGCCGGCAAAACCGGTGGCAGTATTCGTAACTCCTTTTACGCCATAATCGGTAGAACTGATACCAACTATACCGTCGCCAGTGTTTGATGTAGCTGCGAGACCTGTACCTGTTCCTGAATTTTCTATAGAAACCGCAGCCTGAGCATTTGCAGCATTTGTTTGATAAATTTTTAATTGATGTCCGAGATTATTTCCTGCAATCTGTACATTGGCATCAGTACTGCTGTTGTTTGAAAGTTGATATGTTGCTGTTTTTGCAGTTCCGAAGTTAAGCAGGCTCATAAGTGTATTTGTACTTACTACGTTGTTCTCACCATATAAAGCAGTTCCATTATGAGCATAGGCATTTACAGATTTTGAACCTGCACCGTTTGTAAAAGCATAAAGCCCCCAACTGGCATTACCAGTTGCTTTAGCAGTAAGTCCTGTTCCAAATTCTGCAGTAGATGCCCCTTCAATGCCTGCACCAATTCCCTGATTGGTTACTTGCAGGGCAGATGTAGCTGTATTTACTGTTTGTGAAAATGGGAGAGTTAATCCACCACCGCTGGTATAAAGATTTTTCCAACTGGAGCCATCATAAGCCCAAATTGTTTTTGTATCCGTATCAAAAACTAATAAACCAATTGCAGGTGATGCAACGGCGCCACGTTGTGCAGTTGTCAGTCTTGGCATCATCATACCTTTTGTTGTGCTCTTTACATCCAACATTGCGCTGGTTGCTGCAGCAGTGCCATCATTATTAATAGCAACATTTTGTGCTTTTGTAAAAATGGCAAAGAAGATTACTGAGAAGAGGAGGATAAACTTTTTCATTTTTGTTTTTTTAAGTGCTTTAATTTTTTTTTGTTGTGTTTCAGATTCAAAAGTGAAGCACAATCAATCGCAGAAAAAAATTTTGCAAGTCAGATGTTAAAAAACTAAGTTGATATGCGCCGGGTATTAATTAAAATGTAATTTTCAATTGCGGATAGAAAAAATACGATTCGTTGATAAGAACTGTACTTCATTTTTATTTATCCGCATTTCAATTGTTGTATTGTACATCTCAATTCATTTTTTTGCATATCACCGGGCTAAACTTGTACAGGCAGCTTGTTTTACTTAGCTTGCCTGTACAGAATGAAAAAGGCTTACTGTATAATATTAATTTTTGTTTTTCTTTTTATCAATTGTTGTATTGCACAACAACCGGATATTGTATTCCATCACATCACTGAAAAAGAGGGGCTGAGTTATAATATCATCAACTCTTTTTTAAAAGACAGCAGGGGAATATTGTGGATTGGCACATACAATGGTCTTAATAAATATGATGGGGCTCATTTTTTCACTTACCACAGCGGCCATGCAAAAAATACTTTGCCCAATAATACAGTGCATGACCTGGCAGAAGACAAAAAAGGAAACATTTGGGGTGCCACAGGTAAAGGGGTGTTTTGTTTGAATGCAAATACAGGGCATTTTAAAAATTACACATTACTAAATAAGCTGGGCTGGGTTAGTAATATTTTTTGTGATAAAGATGGGATCATATGGGCAACCAACACTTTTAACCTGTCTTTTTTTAATACTGCTACAGACAGTTTTCAACTGGCGCCAACAAAGGAAAAATATAAGGAGAATCAGATAGGGAAAAATGGAATGGCTGCAAGCCCTGATGGGAATAGTATTTGGTTGGCCACAAGACAAGGATTGCAGTGTTATGATAAAAAATCGGCACGGTTTATTTCTTCAGATAATAACAACGATAGCAGTTTGTTTAAAAAAAATGATGCATCAGCCCTTTGCAAAACATCATACGGCCATTACTGGTATGTTGATAACAAGACAAAAACAATTATTGGCTTTGAGCCTGCAACAAAAAAAGTAAAATACAATATCAATGCAAAGGAGCTTGAAAAAATGAGTTTTGCAGCCACTTTATTTGAAGACAACAATCATATACTGTGGCTTTGTACATGGAACTATGAGCTGTTTATGATTGACTACTTGCATGGAAATACTGTAACAAGAGTAAGACATAATAAAAATGATTTATCAAGCGTGGCGGGTGATTTTTTTTGGGATGCTATGCAGGAAACAGATGGTACATTGTGGCTTGGAACTGTGGGAGGAATTTCAAAAAGCAATCCATCCCATTCGTTTTATAAAGTGCATCACCTGCCTGAACATGTGAAGACTAAAGAAAACCCAGCCGTTAATTTTGTCACCGAAAATCCGTTGGATAAAACATGGTGGATTGCAACAACAAAGCAGGTGCTGGTGCATTACAACCCTACCACTTCAAGAACTGATACTTATGAGCTGGGGAAATTTATACCGGATAAAAGTAGTAAAACTCCCACCCAGGTTTACAAGATTATATTTTTAAAAGATAGTATGCTTCTTTTTTCCCATAATGGTGCATGGATAAAAAAAAAGGGAGAAAATAACTTTTCGCCACTTTTGCTTTCTGCTCCATTCAACAACTGGCTGCTGAGAGATGCAGTGTTATATAAACAGAACATTTTATATTGTACTTCAATTGAAAAACTGCTGCGTTGGGATTTGCAAACAGGTAAACAGGACAGTCTTGCTTATGTAAAGCCTTTCATCATTGAAGGCAATGGTTTATACCTGGGAGCTCCTTGTGTTGACAGCACTGGCAAAGTTTGGATGCTGAACGGCAGCAACTGGCTTACTTATACCGATGGCAGTGAACTGAAACCTCTAAAGATGAAATACCAGGACAGCATTGAAATGAATGATGGTTATTTTTGGGCTATGACGATGGACCGGAATAGTGATTTGTGGATGTCGAAAAAGGGGGATGGATTGATTTATTATAGCCCAGCAAAAAATATAAGCAAACAGTTTAAGCAGCAAGATGGTCTGGTGATGGATCATATTATGGCTGTGGCTAAAGATGGAGATAATAAAATATGGAGTGCTTGCTACAACCAGTTTTCTGTGTACAATCCAATGCTAAACAGTTTTTACAATTTTACATTACCCATTAGTGCCAACAACTATGCGTATGTAAATATTATGGCGCCGCTTCAAAATGGTAATATTATTGCCAGTATTGCCGGCGATGTGGTTGAATTTTTTACGGCAAAACTAAAGCCGCCACAAGTAAAAGACAAACCATTGATAAGTATGCTTTACATCAATGGAGCAGATTATAATTTTTATTCCAGCAAGGTACTACAGCTGGCACCAGATGAAAACAGTTTGCGTATAAAATTTGGCATGCTCACCGATAATGTGGCTACACCTTACGAAATGTTGTATATGCTGGACGATGCAGAAAAAAACTGGAGTATTGCTTCCATAAACTTTGAAGCTAGTTATAATAGCCTGCCGCCAGGCAATTATATTTTTAAAGTGAAGGCTCTGGCAAAAGATAAAAGCTGGGAGTCTGAAGAAACTGTTTTAGCTATACATATAGCCACGCCGTTTTATAAGGCATGGTGGTTTTTGCTGCTGCTTGCTTTAGCAACACTAGCAGCAATAGTAATTGTTTACCGGTTACGATTGGCTCAAAACGAAAGGGTGCTGTTACTGGAAAACAAAGCCCAATTGCTTGAAAAGGAAAAAGTAATGGTGATGTATGAAAGTTTAAAGCAACAACTGAATCCACATTTTTTATTTAACTCACTTACTTCTTTGTCAGGGTTAATAGAAACCGATAAATATGTTGCAGGAAATTTTTTAGAACAGATGTCAGGCATCTACCGCTATATTCTTCAAAACAACGATAATGAAACGGTATTGCTTAAAGATGAAATGGAATTTGTAAAACTTTACATCAATCTTCAGCAAACAAGATTTAAAAAAGGGTTGCAGGTAAATATCAATGTACCTGAAGATTACCTGCATTATAAAATAGCCCCGGTTACTTTACAAAACCTGATAGAGAATGCCATTAAGCATAATATTATTGATGCAAGCTCGCCTTTGGTGATTGATATATTTATTGAAGGGGATTACGTGGTAGTAAAAAATAATTTGCAGAAGAAAAATGTAGTAGAGACATCAAATAAAAAAGGGCTGGCGCAGTTTACTTCACTTTACCATTACCTGAGTGAGCTGCCGGTTGTAATTGAAGAAACAGAAAAGATGTTTAAAATAAAAATTCCATTAATCTAACCACTGACTCCACAATTTCAAAAGGGTTGTCTGTAAAAATTTGTGGCATCAGTGAGAAAAAATTAAATATATGAAAGCAGTTATTATTGAAGACGAAGAAATCATTGCTCATGTATTAAAAAATAAAATTGCAAAAGTGGCGCCTGATGTGCAGGTGATACAGATATTGCCCAGCTTAAAAACAGCCCGTAAATGGTTTGGCGAAAATGCGGAACCTGATTTACTTTTTATGGACATCCAGTTGAGTGATGGTGTAAGCTTTGACATCTTTAATGATTTTAGTTTGCATTGCCCAGTTATATTTACCACCGCTTATGATGAATATGCTGTCCGTGCATTCAGGGTAAATGGCGTGGACTATTTATTAAAGCCTGTAAAAGATGATGAACTTGCTGCAGCAATAGACAAGTGCCGAAAACTGACAGATGTAAATGATAAACCACCTGCTGATATTACAGCATTAATTAAATCACTTGCAAATCCTTCGGCTACATCAAAGTACAAGGAAAAATTCATCATCAATGTCCGCAATCAATGGATGCCAGTAAATACAAAAGACATTGCCTGTTTCAGCAAAGAAGTGCTCAATTATATTTATCTCTTCAATGGAGAAAAATACATGATTGATTATGTAACACTGGAAGAAGTAGAAGAACTGCTGGACCCTAAACAATTTTACAGGGCTAACCGCCAGTTTATTATCAATATGGATGCCATACAAACTGTAAAGCCTGTTGAAAATTCTAAGCTGATTGTTCGGTTAAAAGAACCGAATAACAAACTAGAAATAGATATGAGCCGCCTGAAAAGCCCTGAATTTAAAAAATGGATGGACAGGTAGAAAAACTAAACACAGTATTTCGTTCAATTTTTAATAAACACATTTCAGCATAGAAAAACCCCATTCTAAGGAGGTTTATTTTTTTTCAGTTGGAGCTAGTCGCATTTTTGTAAAGTGAAAATCCAATCGGTAATACAGAATATTTACAGGCTGATAAAAGGCAGGCAATTGCCGGAAAAGCTGCAATTGCTGAAACAGCAGCAGTTTCTGCTGTATGAAGGTATGGAAACATCAGCTGAAGTGATAGCAGCGTCTGTATTTGAAGACAAAGTGGGTAGCTTATTGCCTATAAGACTTTGGGTAAAACTGAAAAAGGCGGATGGGAGTTTTATTTATACTCATACACTAACTCTTGTGCCGCTAAACCTGATACCCGGTAAAGGACAAAAACTTAGAATTAAATATTTGCCGGAAAACTTATCGTCAATATTAATCTTAGCTATTATTTCAAACTGAAGAAAGAGATAGGTGTAAGAACAGAATTATTTTTATTTCCAATAATCCACCATCAATTCTTTACTCCACGCAGGTTCAGTAATTTTTTTTTGCGGAAGAAATCCCTGCCATACCGGTTTTATATCAATTACAGGAGTTTCATCTATTGCATCTAATAATTTTACCCATAAACTTCTTCCTTCCCGTTTTACAATTTCACAAATAGTGGCTCCCATCAGATTGGGTCGGTTCTTTTTTCTTTGTACAAATATTCCAACTTTGGGCCAGTTTGTATTTCCTCTTGGATGTACGCTTCCATAAACTACCGGGTCCGTTACTTTGTCAAAAACAAAAAGTACTTCAACATGAGAAAATGATTCAATGCCATCCAGTGATGATTCAGGAATAGAATCATGCAAACGGATTTCTGAAATGGTATCGCCCCAAAAATCATCAACAGCTTCTTTACGTTTATTGTAAACTGTACCGATAGATTCAACCTGGAATTTCATTGTTTAATTTTAAAACGAACGATTCTCTTTTACCCAATTCCTGATATAATCTGCAATTTCTGATGTAGGTGTGCCGGGTGCAAATAATTTTCCAACACCCATGTCATTCAGGTTTTTCATATCATCTTCTGGAATAATACCGCCCCCGGTTAGCAATACATCGTTCATTTCTTTTTCTTTCATCAAAGCAATTAGTTTTGAAAAAACGGTATTGTGTGCTCCACTTAAAATACTGATGCCAATTGCATCCACATCTTCCTGCAACGCAGCGTTCACTACCATTTCAGCAGTTTGACGAAGTCCGGTATAAATAACTTCCATGCCGGCATCTCTTAATGCGGTTGCAATTACTTTGGCGCCGCGGTCATGGCCATCGAGACCGACTTTGGCGACTAATACTCTGATGGGTCTGGTCATTGAAAAACTTATTTTACGAAAATACATTCTTTCAGCAAGAGGATAGTAAATTACAAAGCTGTTATGGATTTAATTCAGAAACAGGGCTAAATTATTTCTAGAAATTTTTTAATCCTAAGTATCGTATCTTCTTTACCTAATATTTCTGCAATATCAAAAACACCAGGCCCGAATTTGCCGCCAACTAACATAATACGGAAAGGCAAAAGAACCTCTCCGGGTTTAATTTCATTAACAACGGTGATTTCCTTAAAATTATTTTCAAGAATAGTTGCTCTCCAATCAGGGCATAATTCAAAATTTCTGATTAGCTCTGCAAAGAATAATTTTTTTGTTTCACTCCATTTTGGTTTCACTGCATCTACATCCCATTTCTCAGGAGTAATAAAGAAAAAATAGGATTGATCATAAAAATCTGTAAGTAATGTGCATCTGTCTTTTACCAACGAAATAATTTTTTCAAACTTAACACTGTCGTTAATTGTAATACCCTTTGCATTAAAGACTGCTTCAATCTGAAATCTTAAACCTTGCCTACCGGCAGGCAGTTCTGAAATCTGCAATCGTTTTATCCATTCATGATTGAACCATTTTGCTTTTTCATAATCAAATTTTGCGCCGCCACTGTGTACTCTTTCTATAGAAAATTTTTCAATCAATTCTTCTTTGCTAAAAATTTCCTGTTCGGTTCCATCATTCCAGCCAAGCAAAGCCAGCAGGTTTATAAATGCTTCGGGTAAAAATCCTTTTTCTTTAAAACCCTCAACCAGTTCATTTGTTTTTGGATCCATCCAGTTCATTGCAAAAACCGGGAAGCCATATTTTGCCCCATCCCTTTTACTCAACTTTCCATTTGGTCCGAGTATTAATGGGAGATGTGCCCATTGAGGCATTTCATTTATCCCAAATAAATATTTCCATAATAAAACATGTACCGGTGCAGATGACAACCATTCTTCACCACGAAAAGCATGTGAGATTTTCATCAGATAATCATCTACTACCACTGCGAGATGGTAAGTTGGCATGCCATCAGCTTTTAATAATACCTTATCATCAACTAATGAAGT
Organism: Bacteroidota bacterium; assembly: GCA_031413675.1. GTDB lineage: Bacteria > Bacteroidota > Bacteroidia > Chitinophagales > Chitinophagaceae > VBAR01. The sequence continues at coordinate 5,068 of JANOFP010000440.1, read as the reverse complement.
ATCAAAACTTACTTCACCACGAATCAGATCAGTAAAGGTTACAGTTTCATGCTCCGGCATTTTAATGCGGATCACATGTCTGGCACCTTCATCTAATAGCTTTTTTGTTTCTTCAGAAGTCAGCGTTACGGAGTTCCGCATTTTCATTCTCACCAATCCATCATATTGTGGTGAATGATTATGATCTGATTTAAAATCATTCCGCATCTTTTCCAGTTCTTCCGGTGTGTCAAATGCGTAATAAGCATGACCATCTTTTATAAGCTGCTCTGCATATTTTTTATAAATATCTTTTCGTTCGCTTTGCCTGTAGGGTTTATATTCTCCACCATGAATTGCACTTTCATCCGGTTCCAATCCAGCCCATTTCAGGCAATTAAAAATATATTCTTCAGCACCTGCCACATACCGGCTTTGATCCGAGTCTTCAATCCGTACAATAAAATTGCCGCCATGTTTTTTTGCAAATAAATAGTTATATAAGACAGTTCTCATGCCGCCCAAATGCAGACCACCGGTTGGAGACGGAGCAAAACGTACACGAACTTTTTTTGACATGCAGCAAAGATAACCGGATGCCGTTTGCTGCACAACTCATTTGATTATATTTGTAGCGATGACATTTATTGCACCGCATTATAATAAAGCAAAAAAGCAATCGCCAATCGGGTTTTTTAAAAAAGATCATTATTTGGTTAAAACACCCTGGTGGCTGAAAAAATTATTTCCCGGCTGCTTATGGGATATCCAGGCAAAAGACAAGACTTTGTATTTAAGTTTTGATGATGGTCCACACCCGGTCATTACTCCTTATGTATTGCAGTTATTAAAACAATACAATGCCAAAGCAACTTTTTTTTGTATAGGCGAAAATGTTCAGAAATATCCGGAAGTATATCAGCAGATAATAAATGATGGACATGCAACGGGTAATCACACCCATAATCATATAAATGGATGGAAAACGAATGACAGGGATTATGTGCAAAATATTTATGCTGCGGGAAAACTTATTTCTTCCAGTTTATTCCGTCCCCCTTATGGTAGAATTAAAAGATCTCAAATCAGACTACTAAAACAGGAGCAGCCCGAAATGAAAATTGTAATGTGGAATATACTTGCCGGTGATTGGGTAACAGAACTGGAGCCTGAAAAATGCTTTAAAAGAATTAAGGAAAAAATTTGCAATGGCGATATTATTGTTTTTCATGATACAGATAAAGCGTTTCCCCGTCTTGAATATGCGTTTCCAAAAATTCTCTCACATTTTGCTGAAGCCGGTTATCATTTTGAAAAAATAGACGACAAATAAAGCAGGATTTATTTAAAAATTGGAGGGAAAAAAAGCCGGGAAGTCTATAAAAAGTTAGGGCCTGGGTAGAAACCCTGGCCCGTTTTTAATCCGTACCCTATGAAAACTGATTTAAAGGTATAATTTTTTTTGAATTATCTCAATATAATTTCTCTTGAACGCCCATCAACTGTAAGATAAGCTCTGTTATCGCAGTTACCGCCGCCAAAATCTAATAAGGCAATCCACCGGCTATTGGCAGTAAGATTAGCTCTTTTAATTCTTACTTTTCCTTTTACGATCCAGCGGCAATTAAATCTCTTCAATAATGGATCAATTATTTCAGCCTCCCAGCCTACTAATATTCCATTTCTTTTTGTACGTCCGCTGCCATAACCTTCTATTTTCATAGCAATATCTCTGACATTTGTAGGGGAAAGATTTTCAATTTGGGTAATTACATTTGTGCGGTTCCATTCAGTAAAATCGCCATTTGGCTTGGAAAGTTTAGCACCGATTACTTCTACTTTCCATTTTTTCGCCAATGCATTTACTTCGGCAATATTGGTGATTTTATGAGTGCCTTCCACTTTTATCGTATCAAAATAAAATCCATCAAAAGTAGTGGTAGCCATAGCTCCGGGAATAATAAGTCGATTCGTATAAACATTTATAATTTTTCCACGGCGATGATGCCCATCACGGCCGGTACAACCTGAGCCAAAATCTAATATTACTTTCTTTGGGAAAAGTGCCGGAGAGTTTAATAAAACAACTGTTACATCGGGGCAGGCTGTTATACGAGCAGTACTTGAAGAACCGTCGGTGTTTACCTGCATCGTTTTGCCAAAAATACCCGTACCTGCAAGACCGACCTCGTCACTTACGCCCATCACATCGTCAAATAGTCCATTAAATAAAATATCAGCTTCTGCATCCGATTCGCTACTTGCAACTGTTGCTGCTTCTTCCTGGGCAGGAGTTCCTTCGCTACTTCCTTCTTTATTACAAGCTAAGAAGCTGATTGCCAGAAATGTAAAAGCAATCAGGGAAAGCGGGACCATATTGAATTTAAGTTTCATATAAATTGATTTAAGAATTAGTATTCTAATAACGGGTTTAGGATGGTCTTTATTAGATTAAGTTTAACGGTTTCTTGGTTTTTTTGCTCAGATTTGTTCTCAAAATTAATAATTACAATGCAAATTACCGATACCCATTCCCATATTTACTTAGATGATTTTGATTTGGATAGAAGTGAAATGCTAAAAAGGTCGGAAATGGAAGGTGTAACTAAAATTCTAATGCCTGCAATTGATTCCATTACTCATGAAAAGATGATTGAATCAGAAAATCTTAATCAAGGTCAATGTATTGCAATGATGGGTCTCCATCCATGCTCTGTCAAAGAAAACTTCATGAATGAACTTGCGATTGTAAAAAAATATCTGACTCAAAGAAAATTTATTGCAGTTGGTGAGATAGGCCTGGATTTTTATTGGGATAAGACTTTTATTAAAGAACAGTTTGAAGCATTTCACAAACAAATTGAATGGGGTTTGGAATTTAATTTGCCAATTGTTATTCATTCACGCAATTCAATTGATCAATGTGTTGAAGTAGTCAAATTACGCCAAAATGCCTGCCTGCCGGACAGGCAGGGAAAATTAAAAGGAGTGTTTCATTGTTTTTCCGGAAGTCTTGTGCAGGCAAATGAAATTATTGAACTGGGGTTCTATCTTGGTATTGGTGGGGTATTAACATATAAAAATTCCGGCCTGGATAAAGTGATAGAGCAAATCGATATGAAACATTTAATTCTCGAAACAGATGCTCCGTATTTAACTCCTGTTCCTTTTCGTGGTAAAAGAAATGAATGCAGCTATATAAAATTTGTTGCGCAAAAATTGGCAGAAGTAAAAAAAATAAGTTTAGAAGAAGTTGCAGACATTACATCGGCAAATGCAGAAAATTTGTTTGGCAAACTTTGATTTTATTTTAATAGAAATTCTTTCAGCAACCCATAATCAACTTTTATTTTCACTGCAATTTTTTCTTTATTCATAATTTCTTTTACGGATGCTGGTAAAGAAATTTTTTCTTCAATTACCGGTTCCACCACATCATAAAATTTTACCGGGTGTGCAGTTTCTATAAAAAATCCTTTTTGATTTATATGTTGATGTAAATATTTTCCCAGTGCCAGATAACCAACAGCACCATGCGGATCTAGTAAATAATTGAAAGCATTTTTAACTGATTTAATTGTTGCTTTTGTCTCATAATCCGAAACACTTACACTACTAAGTTTTTCTTTTAATGATAAGAATTCATTATTGAATAATTCCAGTATTCGTATAAAATTGCTTGGGTTGCCAACATCCATTGCATTGGATAGAGTGGCAACTGAATTTTGTGGCTGATAGTTTTGCGATTGCATATATTTTGGAACAATATCATTTGCATTACAGGCAGCAATAAAATGCTTTACGGGTAATCCGCTGATATACGCCAATATTCCCGCGCAGATATTTCCAAAATTTCCGCTTGGAACAGATATTACCGGGGGTTTATTTTTATCTATCCATTGTTTATAAGCAAAGAAGTAATAAAACTGTTGCGGCAACCATCTTGCAACATTGATGGAATTAGCAGAAGTGAGAAATAGTTTTTTATTTAATTCATCATCCGTGAATGCCTGCTTAACCATTGTTTGGCAATCATCAAAACTTCCTTCAACTTCTAATGCCTGAATATTTTTCCCTAAAGTCGTCAGTTGTTTTTCCTGCACCGAACTCACTTTGCCAGATGGATAAAGTATAACTACTTCCACACCATCCACATCATAAAATCCATTTGCTACAGCTCCACCGGTATCGCCACTGGTAGCTACCAATACAGTTACTTTATCTGTACTGTCTTTTGAAAAATAACCAAGACAACGGCTCATAAATCTTGCTCCCACATCCTTGAAAGCAAGGGTTGGTCCATGAAATAATTCAAGCGAAGAAATTTTATCATTTACTTTAACTAATGGAATGGGGAAGTTGATTGTTTCAGCAACAATATTTCTTAATACGGTTTCCGGAATAGTTTCGGCTACATAGGGATGAATAACCTGAAAAGCAATTTCTTCATTACTTATGTTATTGATGTTTTCAAAAAATGATTTATCAAAAACAGGGATATGTTCCGGAAAGTATAATCCTTTATCCGGCGCCTGTCCCAGAATAGTTGCTTCCTTAAAATTTACTACCGGTGATTTTTTATTAAGACTATAAAATTTCATATCTGCTACCTCCGCTTCTGAGAAGAATTTTTTTACATCCCGAAAAATAGGTGATTGATTAAATTTTGTTTTAGTTAAACCACAGAGGGCAATGAGGTATTCGCAGAGTGGACACAGAGTTTCTCTGTGAACTCTGTGCTTTCTTCTTTGTGTAACTCTGTGGTTAAAAAACGAATAAAGAACTAAATGAATTATTAAATGACAGCCGGTTTTAAACCCCCTCTCCAGGGGTCAGGGTGGTTATTCCTTTTTTATTAATGGTTGTAACATACGTATTAAAATCAATTCCGATTTTCTGAAATACTTCTAACATTACTGCTTCCACATTCTTTGCGGTTGTTTCATCTTTACTCAGCATAAAAATAGATGGGCCGCTGCCAGAAATGCCACCGCCTAATGCACCGGCTTCTTTACATTTCCTTTTTACTTCATCAAATCCGGGAATAAGAATACTGCGAACGGGTTCGATTATAACATCTTCAAGGCTG
>JANOFP010000439.1:0-4121 GCA_031413675.1 Bacteroidota bacterium | reverse complement strand
AGAAGCAATCGAACGCAGCATGGATAATATCGGACAGTTAGAAATGTACACTCTTGAAAAAAATATGGGTGTACTTACAGTGATTTCCCGTGCTGCACCAATTTTTGGATTCGTTGGTACACTGGTAGGATTGATGCAATTATTTTCTCAAATCTATCAGGTAGGTGAAGTAGAGCTTTCTGTTATATCTCAGGGTATTTATACAAAACTGATTACTTCCATTACCGGATTGGTAATTGGATTGATTGCCTTTCTCTGTTATAATTATTTACATGCGCAGGTAAATAAAACTACAAATAAAATGGAAGCAGCGGCTGCAGATTTTCTTGATGTATTACAAGAACCTACACGATAAAATACGGTAATCATGAATTTGAGAAAAAAAGTAGTTAATGAACCTGAGGTATTCACCGATTCGCTGAATGATATTATTTTCATTTTGCTGATGTTTTTTTTAATTATTTCCACAATGGCTAATCCGAATGTAGTGAAAGTGAATAATCCTACCGGAACAAAAGATACCAAGGCAAAGCAGAATATTATGGTTACGATTGATAAGAATCAGAATTTTTTTATCGGGCAAAACCAGATTGATCCTGTACTGCTGGATAGTTTTCTCAGAACAGAAATTACGAGGGTACGGCTTTTGGTTGATACACCTTCAGTTGTCATCAATGCAGATACACTTTCGTTTTATGGTGAAGTGTACCGAATTATGCAAATTGCAAAAAGAAATAAACCCGTGAAAGTAGTGGCAAACGTACAATAGAGATAGTGAGTAGTTACGAATGAAAATTAGTCAATAGTCTTCCATCAACTTTCTTCTTTCATCGCCTTAATCATTCTCTCTTTACCCTGCATATCTTTTTTTATTTCAACATTGAATTTATTTTGCAAAAATAATTCTGATACATTTTTGCCAAGGTTTTCATGTATTTCGCAGTAAATAGTACCGTTTTTATTTAAATGCGTATTCGCAAAATTTGCAATTGCTGAATAAAACACCAGCGGATTATTATCTGCAACAAACAATGCAGTATGTGGTTCAAAGTCTAAAACATTTTGCCGCATCATTAGTTTGTCTTTCTGTGGAATATAGGGTGGGTTACTTACAATAATATCAAACAAAGGCAGTTTGTTTCTTTCTGGTTCATTTAGAAAATCAAGTTGAATAAAATTAATATCAGCCTGCAAATTATCGGCATTTCGTTTTGCAATGACTAATGCTTCTTCGCTTATATCACAAGCTATGATTTCAGGCTTGTGTAATTTTCTTTTTAATACAATGGGAATGCAACCGCTGCCTGTGCCGATGTCAAGTATTTTTAATTCTTTAAATGGGAATTTGATATTGCGTATTATCCAATCAACTAATTCTTCTGTTTCAGGGCGGGGAATGAGTACATTTTTATCTACATAAAAATTGAATCCAAAAAACCAGCATTCATTCAGTACATATTGAATTGGTTCATGGTTTAATAAACGGGATAAATAATGATTCAATTTTTCTGATTGCTGTTCTGAAAGTTCTTTGTTTTTATTTAGAATCCGGTCAGTTCGTTTTATGCCACTGATGTTTTCAAGCAGCATTTCTGCAATATTCATTGCTTCATTTTCATCATATATAATTTGAAGCTCTTTTGAAATAAATAATGCAGCGTTGCCAATAGTCATAGCAGCAAACTTACATTATATTGCGTCTTCAAATTGAAGATTGAACCTGCCTGACCGGCAGGCAGGCATTGAAGATTGATTGTTGAGCATTGAATATTTCTGAAAAACATATGAACCGTTGCCTGCAATTAGCAGAATTGGGTGCTGGGTATGTAGCTCCCAATCCGTTGGTGGGTGCCGTATTGGTTTTTGAAAATAAAATTATTGGTGAGGGTTACCATGAAAAGTATGGACAACCTCACGCAGAAGTAAATTGTATTTCTTCTGTTGAAGAAAAGAGCAAACCTTTTATTTCCTTATCTACTTTATATGTTTCGCTTGAGCCCTGTGCACATTTTGGAAAAACACCACCTTGTACAGATTTAATTATAAAAAACAGAATCTCAAAAGTTATTATTGGGTGCAGCGATCCGTTTAAGGAAGTAGATGGAAAAGGAATTGAAAAATTAAAAGCAGCAGGTGTAAAAGTTGAGACAGGTATTTTGGAAAAACAATGTAGAGCATTGAATAAACGATTTTTTACATTTAATACAAAGCAAAGACCCTATGTAATTTTGAAATGGGCTGAGACTGCTGATGGATTTGTAGCCGCTCTAAATCCTCCGCAAGTTGGCGGATGCACTACGGAACACTCCAAAACTTCGAGATTACAAATCAGTAATGAATACAGTAACCGCCTTGTTCATAAATGGAGAAGTGAGGAAGCTTCAATACTTGTTGGCACGAATACGGCTTTAATGGATGATCCGGAATTGAACACAAGACTTTGGAATGGTAAGTCACCGATACGATTGATAATTGATATGAAATTACGGTTGCCCGGTTCATTAAAAATATTTGATAGGAAAGAGCAAACAATAGTTTTTAATAAAATGAAAAATGAGGAACTGCCTAACCTGCAATTTTGTAAAATTGATGAAACAAAAATAATTTCTCAAATTTTAGAAACCTTGTATAAATTAAAGATTCAATCCGTATTAGTGGAAGGTGGCTCAAGTTTATTGCAAAGTTTTATCAACGAAGATTTATGGGACGAAGCAAGAGTAATTATAAATGAAAAACGTATTATTGGGGATGGTTTGAAAGCACCTATTTTGTCAAAATGTGTTGCGACTGAAAAAATAAATTTGGGTAATGACAACATCACCATTTGTTATCGTTAATTTCAAACAAATAAAAATGCCAATATGAATTGGATTGAATGGATTGGTTATTTAGGAGCAGCATTAGTCGTTATTAGTTTTCTTGCGGGGAAAAATATGCGGAGGCTGCGCATTATTAACTTGCTGGGTGCTATTACATTTGTTTGTTACGGAATATTATTAAACAATAATCTGCCAATTATTATCCCCAATGTGTTTATCACCTGCATCCAGGTTTATTATTTATTTATTAAGAAAATGGATGATGGAAAAAAGAAAGATGAATGAGTAGTGATTTTTTCTTCACAATAAAGGTGGCTGCAACAGCTGAATACAAAGACCGCGGAAGTAAATTTATCGCTTATGCTTATCCGCTTCAGTCGGTTGATGAATTTAAAATTCATTTGAAAGCATTAAAGAAAGAACATCCAAAAGCAGTTCATTATTGTTTTGCTTACCGATTCGGTACAGATAGAAATAACTTTCGGGTAAGTGATGATGGTGAACCTTCCGGTACTGCCGGCAGGCCGATACTGGGACAGATAGACAGTAAAGAACTCACCAATATATTAATAATTGTTGTAAGATATTTCGGCGGTGCATTGCTGGGTGTACCTGGGTTGATAAATGCTTATAAGACTGCTTCTGCACTGGCTTTACAACCCAATTTAATAATACAAAGACCAGTTCATATTAATTATCGCCTGCAATTTGACTACACACAAATGAATGATGTGATGAAACTGGTAAAACATTTTGACTGTCGGATACTAAAACAAGAAACACAATTGTTCTGTTCTATGGAGATTGAGATATCTAAAAATAAGCTGGAAGAAATGTTGAATAAGCTGAAGGATTTGAGAGATGTGCAAGTTAAGAAGATATAAGGATTGTCGAAGTTGTGGCTTTTCAATTTATTTGTTTTATTAACAAAGTTCATAACAAGTCATTGTAATTCCACAGTCAAATTGTTTAGTATTTATTAGTTTCAAGTTTTGGTTTTTGTCCAACCCTTTGAAAATTGTCATTCCGTTCCCAATGGCAGTTGGGTTTATAAACAAATGAAATTCGTCAATTAGTCTTGCATTAATAAGTGCAGTTACAAATGTCCCTCCGCCATAAACAATCATGTCCTTGCCATTTTGTTTTTTGAGTTTAGTTATTTCTTCAACAAGTTCTCCGTTTGCAATTTCAGTATTGCTCCAAATTGATTTTTTAATTGTTTTAGTAAATACAATTTTTGGTGTCGTTGTATATTTTAATCCTCCTTCAAATTACGGGTCGTTTGGAATCTTTAATACATTT
>JANOFP010000438.1:0-9915 GCA_031413675.1 Bacteroidota bacterium | reverse complement strand
CTACGCGCCCACGCCTGTGTTCGGCGGTTTGGCGAGCGGCGTCTTCTCCGAACAGGCGACGCAAATTTATTTAAAACAATGCTGCTGTATTATCAGCAAAAATAAAAAACAACTCTGCCGATATAAAATCTTTAGTTGCCCTTGCATCCGTTTACCTGCAGGAAGCAAGGATAACAGGAAACTATGAATATTATAATGATGCTGCATTACACACCATCCAATCGATTCTTGAAAAAGACCCAACTAATTTTGATGCGCTTACAATAAAAGCTACCGTTCTTTTATCGCAGCACCAGTTTGAAGAGGCATTGGCTGTTGGTGAGCAATTGGAAAAATCGTATCCCTACAATGCCTATATACAGGGAGTGTTGGTGGATGCCAATGTAGAACTTGGCAATTATGCAGCAGCATTAGAAGCAGCAGATAAAATGATTTCCATCCGACCTGATATTCGTTCTTATTCACGCATTGCTTATCTCCGCGAAATACATGGCGATATTCCAGGCGCAATTGACGCTATGAAACTGGCAGTAGATGCCGGCGCACCTGGTGATGAAAATACAGAGTGGTGCCGGTACCAGATGGGTAATTTATATGAGAAGATTGGAAAAATAAAAGAAGCTGAAATGCTTTATACAATAGCATTAAATAACCGGGAGAATTATCCTTACGGTTTAATCGGAATGGCTGGTATTGCAGTTACAAAAAAAGATTATAGCAAAGCATTTTCGCTCTACCAGCAGGCAGATACATTAATCAGCAATCATATTACCAAAGAGGGAATAGCGGAAGTGTACAACCTCACAAGCGAAACTGAAAAAGCAAAAGCAATGGCTGAAAAAATACTTGCTCATATGAAAACTATTTCAAAAGCAGGCAATGAAGATCTTGAAATGGCACATGCTTATATCGGCATGGAAGATTATAATACTGCTCTTGAGTATGCCATGAAAGAATATAAACGCCGCCCGGAAAATATAGAGGTAAATGAAACAATGGCCATCATCTATTATAAACAGGCAGATTATTTAAATGCATTAAAATTTATTGAAGCTGCTTTAAAAACAAATTGTAAAAATCCAGAACTGCTTTCTTATGCAGGATTAATCTATTTTAAATCTGGCAAAACAGTTGATGCAAAAAAGATTTTACTGCAAGCAGTAAAAAATAACCCGGTAATACCTGCTGACTTAATGATGGATATTACAAAAGCCCTGAAGTCTATATCCTAATAAAAAGCGGATGAAACTATTAAGTTCATCCACTTTTTTATTTTGTAATGTAAAATAAATTCTTAGCCCCAGGAATTTTTATTTTACTATTTCATTTTTCTTAATTGCTCTTACAGTTGTAGTACCACCGCCATTTAATGTTAAATCTACTGGTTTATTTTTTTGCCAGGCTCCTCTTGTAAAATCAGGCACATCAACCGATCTTGATTTTGCTGCTATTGATTTTCCGCTCAATGGTAAAACACTGCTCCATGCAGCTGCATCATATACATCCTGGTCAAGTGGGAGACCATTTCTTAAACAACCAATCAAACGCCAGTCCATAATAAAATCCATGCCGCCATGTCCACCTACTTCTTTTGCTATTTCACCAATATGTTTTATGATTGGTGGAGAATATTTTTTATACAACTCTTCTAGTTCTTCTTTTTTAATCCAGCTATGACCAAATGCAATCCGCTCCGGCCCGGGCCATTTTTGTGCAGCACCTTTTGTGCCGCTTACCAAATGGATTCTTGAATATGGTCGAAGAGAAGATACATCATGTTGCACCATAATACTTTTTCCATTATTTGTTCTTATCAGCGTTGTGTTCATATTACCCCGATAAGGCTTGTCAACATACTCTTTAAAAAAATCATCTTTTGCCGCCATTTCTTTTGCCAAATTATTCAAGGTAAAATCATTAGTGCTCATACTTACCAGATGTTCAAATTTATCGCCGCGGTTGATGTTCATGCACTGTGCTATTGGACCCAACCCATGTGTGGGGTATAGGCTTCCATTTTTTCCTATATTTTCTTTTAAACGCCACATATCAGCATATGCCTTTTTATTAAATAGCCAGTCTTTACTTAAATCATGTATATAGGCACCTTCGGCATGAACTAATTCGCCAAACATTCCTTGCCTCGCCATATTTAAGGTAAGCATTTCAAAAAAATCGTAACAGCAATTTTCAAGCATCATACAATGCTTTTTTGTTTTCTCCGAAGTTTCTACTAATTGCCAGCAATCGTCAATTGTTTTTCCGGCATTTACTTCTGTAGCGGCATGTTTACCATTCTTCATTGCATGCAATGCAACGGGTGTATGCAAATGCCAGGGAGTAGGGGTATAAACAAGATCAACATCATTGCTTTCGCATAATGCTTTATATCCTTCATCGCCGCCATATTCTTTTGCTTTTGGTCTTGCTGCTTTTTCTAAAGTCTTCTGTGATTTTTGTACCCGGTCAGGATATTTATCACATAACGCTGTAATTTCAACTCCCTCTATATAACTCAATCTTTCTACTGCATCGGAACCACGCATACCTAAACCAACAACGCCTATTCTTACAACATCAATTTTAGGAGCAGCATAGCCGCACATATTAAATGTTTGCTTTTCATTTTCATGCGAAGCAATTTTATCCAGTATATCGGCTTCGTCATTTTTCACATTAGCGAAAACTGGCAAAGCAGTAACGGCACCTGCCCCAATGGTCAGATTGCGGAGAAATTTTCGACGGTTTGATTTCATAATTTTGCTTTTGAAATATTATATGCTTTGAATTAAAATTGTTGCATAAGCCTGTAATCCTTCTTCTCTTCCTACAGCCCCCATCGTTTCCGTTGTTGTAGCTTTTACTGAAATATCTTTTTCTGTTACTTCAAGTATGGATGAAATAAGTTTTTTCATTTCATCGGTGTAAGGTTTAATTTTTGGCAGTTCCAGGCATACCGTACTATCTACATTTACAATTTTATATCCTTCATTTTTGATTAACTGAAATGTTTTTTGCAAAAGAATTTTGCTTTCAATGTTTTTATATTCGCTTGCTGTGTTAGGAAAATGAATACCAATATCGCCGAGTGCTAATGCACCCAATAGGGCATCGCAAATGGCATGAAGCAATACATCTCCATCACTATGACCTAAGGATCCTTTATGATGTGGAATCTTAACGCCGCCAATCCAGAGATCCCTCCCTTCCACCAACTGATGATAATCCACACCAAAACCAATTCTGTAATTCATACCCATTTATTATAAAGCAAATATCAGGAAAGATGATTATGATTCAATTAATAAAAAATAGTTTGAGCATAAATTGTCTTACTATATATCCTTCAGTCCGCTTGTAGCGTACCGACGCAAAATAAAAAAACGCCGCGTAGCACTTTCTACGCGGCGTTTTTTTTATTTAAGTATTAAATTATTTTTTTTCGCCGGCACTACCTCCATCCAGATCAAACAACACAGAGAAACGGAGTGTGTTTGAAAGTGGATTGCGGTTTACACCACTTCCTGAAGGTATCAGGTAGCTGAAGTTAAATCCGAATACATTGTAATTTACGCCAACACCCATCGTAAAATATTGACGGTTGCCTTTTGTTTTATCTTCAAAAAAGTATCCTGCACGTAAAGCAAACTGATTGTTATACCAGTATTCAGAACCTATTGAACCCTGGAATTCTTTTATCTCTTCACTGAAACCACCGGGAGCATCTCCAAATGAACCAAACCAGCTTCCTACTACACTTTTCTTACGATATTCTGCAAGACCAGCTACATCACCTTCTAATGGTGGAGTTGGTACTAACAATTTATTAATATCTACACCAAACGTAATACTGTTTTGCTCATTAAATTTTCTTGAGTAAGTAGTACCCAATCCAAGATTAGCAGGTATAAAATCTTTTTGTGTGGCATTACTTGTATATGAAATTTTAGAACCCAGGTTACTCATTACAGCACCAAAAGCCCAGCCGTTTCCAGCATCGCTTTTTCCATCATAATAGTAAGATAAATCACCAGCAACAGCATTACCTGTTTTGTAAGTAGTACTTCCAACAGTAATATTGTTTGCCAGATTAGAACTTATATATTTTAACCCTACACCAATGCCGGATTTTTTAGAAAGTTGTCTTGAATAGCCAAAATCAATTCCAAATTCTCTTGGACGAAAACTTCCAAATTCATTTCCGAGGTTATCCGTAAACTGGATATTACCCAAACTGAAATAACGGAGTGAACCAGAAATTGCCTGCTCATCATCTAATTTATAATACCCGGATAAAGCTGCGAGGTAAACATCGTTTACAAGATCTTTTAACCAGGGTGTATAAGAAGCCATAATGCCACCTTTCGATTTATTAAAAGATGTTTTTGCCAAATTCCAAAAAGAAGAACTTGCATCGGGTGAAGTAGCAAGTCCTAAATCTCCCATTCCACCTGCACGGGCATCGGGTGAAATACGAAGAAATGGAACAGCAGTGGTAACGACATTAATCGGGTCAGCTTGCGCTGATGCGATTTGAGACAGACCAAAAGAAAAGAAAAGTGCGACAGTTAGTTTTAAAGCAGTGGATTTCATTAGTTGAAATGTTTATTGGTTGTAAATATAAAAGTTTTGGTGAAACGATAATCTAAAATGCTGAAATTTATTGTTTTTTAAAAAATTACAAGTTTTCCTATGAAATGTTTTCTACTGTTTTCCGGTGAAGTAACTGTGAGTTTAAAAAGATAAACACCTCTTCCAATTTTTTCACCAAACGCATCGCGACCATCCCAATCGACTTCACAAGAACGGGTACCCTCTGTATTTATTGTGCTGCTCAATGTTTTAATTGTCTTTCCCGACAGGGTAAAGATATTCACATTTACTTTCAAATTCTGACCCGGGCGGTTATGTTCGAACCAAAATTGTGTATATGTGGAAAACGGATTCGGATAATTCAATACACGGGTGATTAAAAATTCTTCGTTTTTTACGACAATAAATTCCAAAATATATTCTGAAGAATTATTGAGATTGTCCCATGCTTTAATTTTCAATAGATGCTTGCCCGGTTCCAATAAAGGCAATTGAAACCTTGCTACGCCCTGCTCTGCATTATTCAAATCGGTTTCAAAAAAGTCGTTAAGGATGAAAATCGAATTATTGTTATTATCCAACACAGCAGTTATATCATGCCCGATTGAAGTGCCAGTTGTATTGATGCCAGAAGAATCTTTCAATTTCACAATAAGAATCGGATTTTGATTACTAATACTTCCGTTTATAAATTTTTCATCGTTTAAAAATGCTTTTATTTCTGGCCCGTTTTTTTCATTGTTTGCCGTTGCTATATCTCCACCAATAATAAATTTTGTAAAAAAACCTGCTGCTTCTTTTACTCCGTCTTCTGCATACAAACTTATTTTGCCATTGCCATATTGAAAATTAATATCTTTTGGCACTTTAAATGAAATAGCGAATTTTCCATTTACCGTCGAATTTTTTCCTTTAAATAAAATAGCATTTTGGATGTTGAAAGTTGCTGCTATACTTGTTGCATCGTTGGCAAGTGTTGTTGCTTGCTTCGGTTTATCAAAAACGGTTGTATAAACTGTTCCGTTAAATCCAGAAAGTAAATTTCCCTGATCATCTGTTACCTCCCCTTCCAATAATACATTTTCTGTAGCACTTAGCGTATCCGTTTGCGAACTAACCCGATTGTTGATTTTTGTAATTCTGATTTTTTGTTCCGGAATTGCAATTCGCATAGCCGGGTCGCCAAGTAAAGTGAACTTTCTATTATTAATAATATCACCCGATGTTTGGTAGGTTATATTTTTTGCCGCCATCATTGCTTCTCCTAAAGTTTTAAATTTATTTGAAGCATCCGGCAACAAAGCAGTTGAGAGGTAGTTATTATTTATTAACCGATTACTGAAAGAAAACACCAACCTTGTTGTAGTCATGAGTGCAATACCACCCGTGTTTGGTCTTAGCAAAAGGTTTTCTCCAATTGAATTAATTTGAGGGTTATCAAAAGGAGCAAAATCGCAGGTGGCAGTAATAAAAAGTGGAAGACGGTTGCTATTATTCCAGTTATTAATTATTTCCTGATCCAATATCACTTCTTCTGCTAATCTCCTAAATCCGCCATGCCCGGAATAATTCCAAATCAAAGTACCATTGTAAACAGCATTATTTATTGCATCATTTGCCTGTGGATATTTGCTACCACCAGAACCAGTTTGCTGAGTATAAGCATCCAAATAAATTTTATTGAGATTAAGAATAGAATCAATATTTAATATCGTTGATGAAAATAGTTCCGTATCCTGAAAATGCAGGTTCTGATCTTCATCATCAGCAATTACCGTTATATTATTTCGCCACGGACCAAAACTTTTTTTATCGTGATAAGCTAAAACCTTATCAACAAAATTTTTTGCCTCCTCTGGGTTTTTCGCCGGTACTCTTCCGATTCCAATATCAAGAATATTTGTAACCAATCCTGAATTGATGTCTTCATTGTCATCTAAAAAACCAAAGAAATCATCGGAAGTATAAGTTGCAAGCGGATCCAGTGTACTTACACTTTGATATGCTGGGACAAAATTTGTGTTATTACTCAACCGGTCTTTATAATCATAAGAAGCATCGCCAAACAATAAAACATATTTTATTCTATTCGCTGGTTGGTTTCGGTATTTATCATAATACATTTTTATAAAATCGCGGATAGCAGTTGGGTCTGGGCTGCCACTACTAAACTCATTAAAAATTTTATCAGCAGAAATGACTTTAACCCGCAAATTATTTTTTTGTTGATGAAAAGTTGCAAGTCTGTCAGCCTGCGAAATCAATAATGAATGCGTTATTATAAGATAGTCCGTTGGGGAAGTAGTATGTAAATCCTGATTATTAATTCTGCCTTCGGTGCCTGGTTTAAAAAATTCGGCGCCATTGAAACAAATATATTCCCGCAACTTGTTGCAAGTGTTTACAAATCTGAAATTGCCATTGCTGAAATTTCCCTGAAGATTTACCGGGTTAGCTGGACTCGTTATATCCCATACTTGTACTGCTGAACTTGTATTTGAAATGATAAATTCACCAATATTATTATCTGCAACACTAACCCAATCACGGAAACTCAATTGATTAATACCATTCATTGAAAGATTTCTCCGGGTAAAAAATTCAAACCAGTTTAACCAACCTTGTGCATTGAAACTTGCAGGTACAAAACTGTAATTAACTGAAATAGTATTTTGCGAAATATTGGTTGATGCAAAGGCCGTTGTTTGCTGCGCAAATAAATCATACTGACTATTGCCCGTTGGTAAAATATTTATTTGCTGCAGGGGTTGATTATTAATTTTTACATCAAACCGGCTGGATGCACCAACAGACCGGGCTATACAATTTGTAATGAGTGTTGCTTGAGTTCCCGTTGAAAGGTTGGGAATCGTAAAATCAAAACTTCTGCTTAGCAATCTGCCGGGCAAGGAAGATAACTCTTCGCCATACCATTCCTTACCGCTTGCCAAAAAGTTTACGGTATCCAACTCATGAAAATACCTTTCAGAAAAATTAGTGATTGTGATATTGGTAGAAAAATTGTTGGTAAGGGTTTGAATTCTTTTACCTGTGCCCACAACAGTTAAAAAATAAAAACTCTTATCTGAATAAATATTTTGTTGATGACTAAACCTTTTGTTGATAGAATCTTTAGTCCATTGATCAGGTCCGTTTGCATAAAACAACAAATAATCACTACCATTAAAAATCCCATCACCCCCGTCTATTACCATCAATGCATTTTCGTCCAAATCATCTTTTGGTATATCAGCATTTGCTTCAGGCAACATGGAACCGCCATTTCCAAAAATCCGTAAAGCCGAAGAGGAAAGATTTTGTGTATTTACACCCAATGAATTCAAAAAGGGTATATCAATTTTATAAATTCCTGTTTCTTTTACCGAAATTTTAAACCAGTTGCCAGAAGCCAATACAGAATTGTCTTTATAAATCCGTTGAGCATAGATATTTAGTCCAATTATCACAAATAGCATATAAAGAATTGTCTTTCTATACATAAGCCTGCAAGTTTATTAAATAGTAGGAATTACCCGCATAGAAAAAAAGTATTTCTGCTTATTTGTTTTTAATTAATGTGCCTATATTCGCAAGTCGGGGGTGTATCTTTTTGATTCAAAGTGCAATATTTTATCCCGCCCGGCGTTAATTTAATTCCAATTCAAAGGTTTATGCAAAAAACTATCAACTTGAAAAACTTAGTAATCCTTTTATTCTGCGCTGCCTTTCTCGCATCCTGCAAAGGAAAGAGTCTGTTTAGTAAGAAAAAAGAGAAGTCAGACGTTACCGGATGGAACTACGATGATAAAAACCGTGGTGGTTACCAGGTGGCAAAAGCAAAAGAACAAAACACCGGTCCCGGTCTTGTATTGGTTCAGGGTGGTACGTTCACCATGGGTCAAACCGAAGAAGATGTGATGAGCAATTGGGATAATATTCCAAGCCGTCAATCTGTCCCATCATTTTATATGGACAAAACCGAAGTTGCCAATGTTCACTATCGTGAATATTTATATTGGTTAAATAAGGTGTTTGATGTAAGTGCCGATCCAATTAATCAAAAAATTTTAGATGCAGCATTGCCCGATACATTAGTTTGGCGTAGTGAATTAAGCTACAATGAACCAATGGTTGAATATTATTTGCGTCATCCGAGTTATAATTATTATCCTGTAGTAGGTGTAAGTTGGAGACAGGCACATGATTTCTGTTTGTGGAGAACCGACAGGGTGAATGAAGGAATTTTAATGGATAAAGGTTTTATTAATGCTCAGGCACATTTAAATGGACAAACTGGTGCAGGTGCAGATGGCAACTTTACAACAAAAGCATATTTATTAGGATACGATCCTCCCCCTCCTGGAAAAACAGCAACTTCTAAGAAAAATAATCCGCTTAAGACAGCTGCTGGTCAACCAAGAACAGTAGTAACATTGGAAGATGGTATATTATTACCAGATTACAGACTGCCAACAGAAGTTGAGTGGGAATTTGCAGCTTACGGTTTAATAGCTGAGAATCCAAGACCAAGTCGCAAAGAAGGAAAACGAGGTGAGGAATTAGCAATGAATAAACAAATTTATCCATGGTCTTCTAAAATGACGGGGCTTCGTGATTCACGTCATGGTAGCTGGCAGGGTACTTTTCTTGCAAACTTTAAACGCGGATCAGGTGACGTAGCCGGTACAGCCGGTGGTTTGAATGACCGTGCTTTTTATACTTCAGAAGTAAGTTCGTTTTACCCTAACTCATATGGATTATTTAATATGGCGGGTAATGTGAATGAGTGGGTAGATGATGTTTTCCGTCCATTAAACGGTTTGGATAATGATGATGTAGCCGGATACCGTGGTAATAAATTTCAAACATTATATGTAAAAGATCCAACGGCTATAGATGCTGATTCAAGATTTGAAAAAGATAGTACAGGTCGGGTGAAAATGCGGAATGTGACTGATGAAGAAAGCAAGAACAGGCGTAACTATCAGCGGGGTAATGTTATCAACTACCTGGATGGTGACTCATTATCTCAGGCAAGTTATGGTTATGGCAAAACAACTTTGATAAGTGATAAGTCAAGAGTATATAAAGGAGGAAGTTGGTCAGATATGCCTTATTGGTTAAGCCCGGGTGCCCGCCGTTTCTTAGAAGAAGATCAGGCATTGAGTACATTAGGTTTCCGTTGTGCTCAGATTCGTTTGGGAAGTGCAGAGGGTAACAAACGTAAAACAGGTAACTGGTACAAAAAAAGAAATAATAAAAGATAAACCTTCAAATAAAACCAAAAAACCCCCGGCATAATCGTCGGGGGTTTTTTGTTTC
>JANOFP010000437.1:0-12165 GCA_031413675.1 Bacteroidota bacterium | reverse complement strand
GTCAGCAGCAATCCGCTTCGGAAAGAAGTAAAGCTTTTACAGAAAGGAAAAATGAAAGATGATACCAGCTACATTTATGCATTGCCTTTTGAAAGCAGCAAAGCACATCTATTAGTGCAGGGATATTTTGGGAAATTTTCTCATAAAGAAAGAGCCGCTTTAGATTTTAAAATGAAGAAGGGAACGAAAGTGCTTGCAGCAAGAGAAGGTGTGGTAACACGGGTAAAAGAAGACGGTACAAAGGGAGGTGCAAAAAAAGAGTTAAGATCCGAGGGTAATAATATAATTATTCAGCATTTCGATAACTCCAGGAGCGGTTACTGGCATTTGCAAAAAAATGGAGTGCTGGTAAATGTTGGCGATACAATAAGTAAAGGACAAGTGATTGCTCTCAGCGGCAATACAGGCTATACTGCTTTTCCGCATTTACACTTTATGGTTTGGAAAAATAACGAAAAAGGGCAATGGCAACAGGTGCCAACAAGATTTGAAACTTCGAAAGGAATAAAATATCCTAAAGCCTTTAGGTGGTTCAGAAGCAAATAAGAAACATTTACATTTGTCCAAAGGACTCCTTTGGAGAAAAATTTTTATTTTGAGTTTACAGGAAATCTGGCAGCAGTTTATTACCAACGTGCAACAAACTAAATGGCCCGAATGGGTCAGTACAGTTACACAAATTGCCAGCGTATGGTATGCAAGAAAAAACAATGTGCTTGTTTATCCCACCGGTATCATTGGTGTTTTAATTGCGGCATACCTCTACTATTCCAAATCTGTATATGCAGACGGCACATTAAATGTTTATTTTTTCCTGATGAGTGTTTATGGCTGGTATAACTGGATGCAGAAAAAAGACATCAAACACTTTACTTATCCAATCAGCTGGTGCAGTAAAAAAGAATTATCGTTTGGCATTGCTATTTTCTTATTCGCATGGGGTATAATTTATTTTGTACTTCTGAAAATTACAGACAGCAATACACCCATTCTTGATTCTTTAGTTTCCAGTTCAGCGGTTGTAGCCATGTGGTGGATGGCAAAAAGAAAAATAGAAAACTGGCTTGCCTGGATTTTTTCAAACATCGTTGCTATTCCATTAAATTTTTATAAAGGGTTCTATTTATTTTCGGTCATGTATGTTTTATTTCTCGCTATGGCATGGTGGGGCTATGTGGAATGGAAAAAACAAACAGGAAAAAATTAATTGTTATGAGTTACTGTAAATACATCTCCACACTCAAACCCGGCGAACATGCCGCACATAAAGAATATCACGACAAACATTACGGCTTTCCTATTCAGGATGATAATGAATTATTCTGCCGGTTAATTTTAGAAATAAACCAGGCAGGTCTCAGTTGGACAACTATTTTAAATAAACAAGTTGGGTTTAGAAAAGCGTATCACAATTTTGAAATAAAAAAAGTAGCCGCTTATAATGAAAAAGATTTTACAAGGTTGATGAACGATGCATCTATTATCCGCAACCGGCTTAAGATTAATGCTGCTATTGAAAATGCAAAAACAATTTTATTGATACAAAAAGAAACCGGCTCATTTAAAAAATGGCTGGATGGCCATCACCCTAAAACAAAAGATGAATGGACAAAACTTTTTAAACAGACATTCAGATTCACCGGTGGTGAAATTGTAAATGAATTTTTGATGAGTACCGGCTATTTACCATCGCCTCACGAAATAACTTGCCCCATTTATAAAAAAGTATTGAAAGCAAGTCCGGCTTGGGCAAAAAAATAATTTGATTCCAGTTTTAGCAAAATACCTTCTGTATAAAATGAGTAACATTTTTAATAAGTTTAAAAAGATATTTCTATATTTATAGACCCTTCCAACGAAACCAACTTAAAACTTCCACTTTTATGACTTTTAACTCTTCCGGCTCCAACCAGGATTCGCAGGCAATTGCCAATTTTAATGACACCGGTATTACCCGGAATTTTTCTCTTGATGTGCTCCGCGGTATTGCTTTATTAGGCATCCTGCTTATCAGTATCTGGGAGTTTGGCGGCTTTAGTACGAATGAGCAAACAAGACTTCGCCTGCTGCAAAAAGGAACAGATTATAATTTGTACTACTACATCTCTGTTTTTTTTGAAGGCAAAATGCGGGCATTGTTTTCATTGGTGTTTGGTGCCGGCATCCTGTTATTTATGGCAAAGCCAAACCGCCCCGGATTGGTAAGTACACATGAACTGTATATCAGAAGAAATATGTGGTTGATCGGTTTCGGAATATTCAATGCAATTGTTTTATTATGGCCGGGTGATATTCTTTTTCAATATGGCGTCATGGGTATTTTATTATTCCCATTTTTCAGAATGTCCCGCCGGGCTTTATTGATCGCTGCTTTAGTAGCTACTTTGATATACTGTGGTAAAATGTATTGGAATTATG
This sequence comes from Bacteroidota bacterium, assembly GCA_031413675.1. Taxonomy (GTDB): domain Bacteria; phylum Bacteroidota; class Bacteroidia; order Chitinophagales; family Chitinophagaceae; genus VBAR01. The sequence goes on along the minus strand of JANOFP010000437.1, from coordinate 9,747 downwards.
CTGATGATAAAAAAGCCTATAAAAAATTTAAAGCGGTAACACTTGTTGAAGAAAAATTTAAAAAAGACAGTACTACACGACATCAAAAAGATAGTCTTGCGGGCTTTTCAACAGATTCTTTAAAAGTTAGAGATTCAACAGGCAAAAAAAATGATACCCTAAATAAGGAACAGGCAAAAGATAAAGGTGCCTGGGAAGGAATGGTAAAAAACTTGAAATATGATTCGACCAATGCAGCAGTAAAAAAGGATAATAAAGAAATGCGATCGGGCTATGGTAAAATATGGAATTATCTTTTACAACGTTCGCAGTTTAAAGAGGCAGCATGGCTTTATCGTACAGGTATCTGGGATATTGGATCCATGATGTTACTCGGTATGGCTTTGTTTGGATTTGGATTTTTTAATGCTGATTTTTCAAAATCAAAATACCTGGTTATTGCGGCAATGTGTTTAATTGCCGGATTTTTGTTAGCATGGCTGAAATTGGATAATCAACACTCCAAGTTGGTTGATTATGCAAAATATATTGACGGACATGCAATTCCCCCAAACCAGTTTTTTCCAATTGAACGATTATTGTTTGCTACCGGTTATGCCGCATTCATTCTATTTTTCATCCGGGTCAATATTCTTAAATGGCTTTGGGGTGCTTTATCTGCCGTGGGCAAAATGGCATTTACCAATTATTTTATGCAAACCCTTATCTGCACGTTATTTTTCTATGGATATGGTTTTGGTTATTTCGGCAGGCTTTCACAACAACAACTTTATTTTTTAGTTGCAGAAATATGGCTTGTACAAACAGTTTTCTCCATCCTCTGGCTAAGGTATTATCATCACGGTCCGGTGGAATGGTTGTGGCGTTATCTTATTTATGGCAAACGTTTTCCAAACAAAAAGAAAATGGAATAAGAAAGAATTTAAGCACAATCAAAAAAATTTTTTTTATCAAGCAATAAAAAAATTATGGAAACAACTGCAGCAATAAATAATCCACAACCGGTATTGCAAACCGACCGAATCAAAACGATTGATATGATACGGGGGTTTGCATTACTGGGAATATTATTAATGAATATCCCGGGGTTTGGCATCAATTGGGATGCATGGTTTAATATTCTTAAAGGCCCACACAATACAAAAGATTATTACACCATGGCCGCCATTATGAGTTTTTTCGATGGTACAATGCGTGGTCTGTTTTCCATGTTGTTTGGTGCCGGTATGATTTTATTTACGCTTAATAAAAAAGAATTACCCGATGGCCCGTCTGTAGCGGAATTTTATTATCGCAGGTTATTATGGTTAGTGGTGTTTGGTTTATTCAATGCATTTATTCTTTTATGGTTTGGCGATATTTTATATTTCTATGGTTTATGCGGTATGGTGTTATTTGTTTTCAGGAAAACAAATCCCAAATGGTTGTTGGTCCTTGGTTTTGTATGTATGTCCATTACCATGTTAAAATCACAATTACAATGGAATGAAACAAGGGAAAAAAGAAAAGCATACACTTTGGCGGTAAAAGCTGAAAAGGACAGTATAAAATTAACGGATGAGCAACAGGCTGCGAAAGCAGAATGGACGGAGATAGAAAGTAGAACAGCGGCCCCTGATACAACATTCACTAACCGCAACCTGAGAAAAATGCAATCCGGTTACGGAACTATTTTCACCTACTGGATACCGATGAATACTGATGGTGAAATATGGGCATTGTACCATCAATTGTTTTGGGATGGACTGACGATGATGTTTATAGGAATGGCTTTATTTGGCTGGGGCTTTTTCAGCAACCGGCTTTCCACTTCAACTTATGCTATGTGGTTGTTGATTGGTTATGGCATTGGCATACCAATAGGATGGCTTGCCTTTAAAGATGGTTTACTTGCTCAGGTAAATGATTTTTCAGGTTTTGTTGACCGCTACCGCATACAACATCAGTTATTATACGATGTACGCAGAATATTATTAACCATCGGCCACGCAAGTTTATTATTATTAATTTTCCGCAGCCGTATAGTGCCCTGGTTAATGAAAGCATTGTCAAAGGTTGGGCAAATGGCTTTTACTAATTATTTAATGCAATCAATTATTTGCACCTGGTTTTTCTATGGTTATGGTTTTGGGTTTTATAATAAATTAAAATTTCACGAACTCTATTATGTCGTTTTCAGTGTTTGGATATTTCAACTTATTTTTTCATCCATCTGGTTACGCTATTACCGCTTTGGGCCGTTTGAATGGCTGTGGCGTTCGTTAACGTACTGGAAAAAACAACCCATGAAAAAATAATGAGTACCGAAACATTAAATATAAATCTGCAACCGGTAGCTTCTGCCGACCGAATCAAATCCATAGATATGATTCGTGGTTTTGCATTACTCGGAATTTTATTAATGAATATTCCCGGCTTTGGCATCAACCCGGATTATTTTGAAGCAATCCTAAATGGCCCGCATAATACAAAGGATTATTATACTGAGTTTGCAGTTGATGTTTTTTTTGAAGGCACCATGCGGGGTTTATTCTCTATGCTGTTTGGCGCCGGTATGATTTTATTTATACAGGGTAAAAAAGAACTACCCGATGGACCTACAATTGCAGAATATTATTATCGCAGATTATTATGGCTTGTACTGTTTGGTGTAATAAATGCTTATGTTTTTTTATGGGGCGGCGATATTTTATACTTCTATGGTTTATGTGGTATGTTACTTTATGTGTTTCGTAAAACGAATCCTAAATGGTTACTGGTATTAGGATTTTTATGTTTGGCAATTATGACGTTTAAGGGGCAGCTTTGGTGGAGTGAAACAAGAGAAAAAAGAAATGCATACACTGAATCAATAAAAATTGAAAAAGAAAATAAAAAACTGACCGATGAACAAAAAGAAGCAAAAGAAGCCTGGCTGACGATTGAGAAAAATATGAAGCCGGATACTGCTATTTCTAATCGCCACAATAGAAAAATGCACTCGGGTTATGGAACTATTTTCACTTATTTTATTCCAAGAAACAGCGGTGGTGAAAGTTGGGGAATGTATAATTGGGCTATCTGGGATTGCATGGGTATGATGCTGGTTGGAATGGCGTTATTTGGCTGGGGCTTTTTCAGCAACCGGCTTTCTTCATCTACGTATGCAATGTGGCTATTGATTGGTTATGGTATCGGAATTCCGATTGGCTTAAATATGTTTAATGAAGCCAGAATGCTCCCCCTTGCTGATTTTGGAAATTATGTTGACAGGTACCGGTTGGATCACTGGGCACTGTATGATGTAAGAAGAATATTATTAACTATCGGGCATGCAAGTTTACTGATGCTCATTTTCAAAAGCCGTATTATGCCCTGGTTAATGAAGGCGTTGGCAAATGTTGGTCAAATGGCATTTACCAATTACCTGATGCAATCCATCATCTGTACACTCTTCTTTTACGGCTTTGGATTGGGATATTATAATAAATTAAAATTTCATCAAATCTACTATGTGGCATTTGCTATATGGATTTTTCAAATTATTTTTTCGGCCATTTGGTTACGGTATTTCCGCTTCGGGCCTTTTGAATGGTTGTGGCGTTCGCTTACGTACTGGAAAAAACAACCAATGAAAAAATAATTTCTGTTACCTTTCGATATTGTCTCTGTTTGAATAGTATATTGAAACATCAATTTTTCAGAATCTTGTCATACCGAAACGGGGAATTTGAAACTCATTCTACTTTAGGAAATAGTAGTTGAGGTATCTCTAACTGTTACTGCCTTCAAGAGATACCTCGCTTGAACTCTTTAAGTTCGAAAGCTAATAACTGCTCCGCTCGGTAAGACAAGACTCCGGCTTTTTTTAAATCTAGATTGAGACACTATTAACTTTCATTTATGGTAAACAGAAATTCATTTGCTGCATTTCTATTTCTGCATTTTATGTTTATTGTGCAAACAACTCCTGCACAAAATAGTTTTCCCACCTTTATCCGTACAAGTGGCAAGCTGCCGCAATTAGCCTACAGCAGTGGTGAAGACAGATTAGGAAGTGCCAAAATGGGATACATCGATACCAATGTTGTGATGAAAGTAGTTGATACGTTGAAAAATTTATATAAAGTACAATTGTCTGCTTCCCATTTTGCATTCATAGAAAAAAAAGATACGCAGCCGGTTGCAGATACATTGCTGACAACAACCGTATCTGAAAGCTGGCGGGTAAAAGGCGGCGATGAGTTTGATTCAGTAAGTATTTCTTTATCAGGAAGAGCTCCTTATAAAAGTTGGATGGAAATAAATCCTTCAACGATAAAAATTGAACTCTATAATGTACAATGTAATACCAACTGGATAACGCAACTGCAATCTGCCAAAGCTGTAAAAAATGTTTGGTATGAACAGACAGAAAATGATGTGTTGCAGATAACAATTGAATTGATAAAACGACAGCATTACGGTTATAGCATCGGTTATAATGGAAAATCATTGCTATTAAAAATCAGAAGAATCCCAGCGTATACTGATATCAGAAAAATGACCATCGCTATAGATGCAGGACATGGAGGAACAAATACCGGTGCATCCGGAACAAAATCCGGGATAGCAGAAAAAGATTATACGCTGCTGTTTGCAAAAGAGCTGCAGAAAATTTTAAAAAAGAAGAAAGCGAATGTAATAATGGTAAGGGAATCGGATACCACCATCGATAATAAAGACCGGGTGCTCTGGGCTCAACAAAACAATCCCGATGTATTTATTTCTTTTCATCTTAATTCTTCCAGCAGAAATACGGCGAGAGGTGTATCGACTTATTATAAACATGTGGCATACCGCTCCTTTACTCAAAATATTTTAAAAAGATTATTGGAAATAAAAAATCTGCCTGAGTTTGGAAATATCGGCAGCTTTAATTTTCAACCCGTACAACCAACTGATTACCCCAGTTGTTTGGTTGAGGTTGCATTCCTCAGTAATGAAGAAGACGAAAAAATGATTTTGAATCCAAAGTTCCGGTATAAAGTGGCTTACCAGGTTTATTTGGGTATTGCAGACTGGTTTAAACAATTAAAATAATTTCAGCAAACCTTTCTGATTGTTTCATAGCAGTACATTTTATTTTTGATTATGCCTTCTTCGCAAAACGATCCATTCAATAAGTGGTTATATTTTTTAACCGGGCTAGCTGTGCTGGTAAATTTCAGCGGGTTGTTTATTCCGCTTATGGATCCGGATGCTTCTATTTACGCTACGATCAGCAAGCATCTTGTGCAGAGTGGCAATTACATTGATTTAATACATGAAGGAAAGGACTGGCTGGATAAACCACATTTTCAATTTTGGGTTACGGCTGCTTCTTTTAAAATTTTTGGTATTCATGACTGGAGTTACAAATTGCCGGGGATTCTTTTTGTAATGCTCGGAGCTTTTTATACTTACAGCTTCGCAAAAAAATATTACGACAAACATATTGCATTGTGGGCTGTTGTCTTTCTGCTCACTGCACAGCATATTATCTTATCAAATAATGATATCAGGGCTGAGGCATATCTCACAGGGCTAATCATTGCAGCCATTTATCATTTTGCCACTTGTATTGAAGACAAAAAAAATATTCATTTAGTTATTGCTGTTTTCTTTTCAGCCTGTACCGTAATGACCAAAGGCGTTTTTACACTGATACCTATTGCTGGTGCTGTTGCCGGAAATTTAATTCTTAAAAAAAGATGGAAGGATTTGTTTCATGTCCGTTGGCTGTTTGCGTTCATCCTGCTTGTTATTTTTATCAGCCCGGAGATCTATAGTCTTTGGCAGCAGTTCGATCGTCATCCCGAAAAAATAGTATTTGGAGAAACCGGAGTATCGGGTATTCGCTTTTTTCTTTGGGATAGCCAGTTTGGACGTTTTTTTAATAGCGGACCTATCAAAGGAAAAGGTGATCCCACTTTCTTTTTACATACGCTGCTTTGGGCATTTCTTCCGTGGTCGGTTATTATGTATATGTCTCTTGTTCACAAGTTCAGAGGATTCAAACAACAAATCGCAGATAAAGCAAATGAATGGTATAGTTTATCGGGCAGTTTATTGGCATTACTTATTTTCTCTTTATCAAAATTTCAACTTCCTTATTATACCAATATCATATTCCCGCTGCTGGCAATATTAACGGCACACTATACCTGGATAAAGCCAATACATCCGCAGACACGGGTTATAAAAATTATTTTGTACAGTATCATAACACTATTACTAGTTGGCCCAATCGTATTACACGTAGCATACAAACCCGATGCCGGCATTTTCTTAATTGCTTTGTTACTGGTATTAGCTGTTTCTCTTTTAGGAGTATTGCCCGCCATTATCAAAATGGAGGGTTTAAAAAAAATATTGTTCCAAACCGGTGCAGCGATACTTATTGTTAACCTGTATATCAACCTTGTTTTTTATCCTGACCTTTTAAAATACCAGGGTAGCAGTGAAGCCGCTTTTTATATGAATAAAAATTATCCGGGTGAAAAGGTAGTATGCCGAACCACGTATGATGCTGCATTTGAGTTTTACCTCCATTCAAACATTTTACATATCGGAAAAAATTCTGAAAATATGAATTACCCGGGTATCTGGTATGTATCATCTGCTGAACTTGATGAATTGAAAAACAAATCTGTTTCATTGCAGGTTTTAAAAGAAGTTCCCATCTTTCGTATTACTTTGCTTTCATTAAAATTCATCAATAAAAAAACAAGGGATGCCCAGTTGGGTAAACTATACCTTATCCGGGTTGAGCCAAAAAATAGTATTCAATGATGCCGCCACGATGGAAAAAAATATTTGAAAGCCTTTCCATTTATCATATTATGGTTATTGGTTTTTTATTGCGGTTACTCGCTGCTGTTTTTTCCAAAGGTTATGCATTTCATGACGATCATTTTGATGTAATAGAGCTTGCACAGAAGTGGCGGGATGGCGTAAATTTTTACTGGATGGAAGGGCCGGTGTATAATGTAAGCCTTATCTATCCCGGTATTCATTATTTACTGTTTGAGGCTTGTGAAAAATTGGGAATAACAAACCCGCAGGATATTATGTTCGTAACAAGATTGCTGCATGCAATTGTATCCATGCTATCCATTTATTATGCATACCTGCTTTCATTACGTTTATCCCCTGATAAAAATACAGCCTTGTTGATTGCATGGCTGATGGCTGCTTTTTGGCTGTTCCCTTTTATGTCTGTGCATAGCCTTCGTGAGTTTATATGTATTCCTTTTTTACTAGGAGGCAGTTATCATATTGCAAATCCACAGCCGACAAACCGGTCACTATTTCTTGCTGGTTTATTTTTTGCCATTGCGTATTGTTTCCGGTTGCAAACCATTTTTATTTCAGGTGGTATAGGTTTATTTCTCTTGTTTCAAAAAGGACAATTGCTAAATGCCTTTAAGTTTGGAATAGCATGTATTCTTTCTTATTTTCTTACACAGGGGTTTTTTGATTATCTGCATTATGGCAATCCGTTTGCATCTACGCTTGCCTATTTTCAATTTAATACAAACCCAATAAATATTGGTGTGCAGCCGCAGGGTCCATGGTATCAATATATCGGTACCGTAGCTGGCATTCTTTTTATTTTCCCATTTGTGTTATTGGTATGGGGTTCTATTGTTAGTCTTAAATTATCAAAAACGCTGGCGATGTTTTTTGTCGCATCAGTATTGTTCTTTGCTTTTCATTCTTATTACAGCAATAAACAAGAACGGTTTATTCTTCCTTTTGTTCCTTACCTTCTAATACTTGGTGTTATCGGGTTTCAACATTATTATGAAAAAAATATTGATAAAGGCTGGCTGCGTAAAGCAACAAAATTTGTCCTGGTTTGGTTTTTAGTTTTAAATACAGCCGGGTTGCTTGTAGTTACATTCACTTATTCCAAACGTTCAAGAGTGGAGGCCATGAGTTATCTGAAAAAAAAGAATGATGTGGAAAATCTTATTCTTGAATATGACCGTAGCCCATCGATGTTACCTTTATATTATCTCGGCAAGCATCTGAATTATTTTATGCTGCCGCCGGAAAAATCAATCGGCACTTTGAAAAATGAGATTGATACATCCTCAAATACAAAACCAAATTATGTGGTGATGGTTGATAATTCAAATCTTAAACAACGATTGCAGCGTCTGCACCAACTTTACCCAAACATAAAACCTGAGGCTGTTATTGAGCCCGGTGTGGTTGATAAAATTGTGTATCGACTGAACCCAAAACATAACCCCAACGAGACCTTATATATTTACAAGCTTAACTAAACTCAGTTTTGTAAAAATTTTCCGATCCGTTCTGTAACAACAGCAGATTCAATTCCGGTGATGCAGGGTCTTGTAACGCAGCTTGTCTTCCTGTGGTTGGATGCACTTACACAAGGCGAGCAGGGTAATCCCAAATAAAATGGTTCGGCATTACCACCTATTGGCAAATACAGATTTGGTGTTTCAGGTCCAAACAAAACAAAAACTTTCAGCGGCGTTACAGCAGCAAAATGAGCCGGACCGGAATCATTGGTTAGCATTAAAGTACATATTGAATACAAGGGAACCAATTCATCAAAAGAAAAAAAACCTGCTGAGTTAATACATCTTTCATTCCCAATCAGCGTTGTTACATACTGTACATATTCCTTTTCGGCAGGTGCTCCGGTCATTATTATAATAATGTTCTGAAAATTAGCAAGCAGCTGTTTTCCAACTTCAGCAAAATTTTCCTGCGGCCAGCGGCGCTGCGGCAATAAATCAGATGCGTTTACATTCAACAGTACAATTTTTTTATCGCCCCATTCAGGATACAGATTTTTTATTTTGTTTTTAATAGTAGCTGTTGACGTTTCGGATACAATTGCTTTTTCAAGCTGCAGCTCATTCGGATGAACGGCAACAGTAGAATAGGCATTTTCAAATAATCCCAGCGCCTTATTGATTAAAGAAATAAAATTGACACTGATATGTACATGCGGATTATACCGAACGGGTTTATTTACTAAATTTCCCCGGTATAATCCTTCATCATGCAGGTTAGTAAACCCAATTCTTGATCTTGCACCACTAAAAAAACTTATCAGCGCCGTAAAGCGGGAAAATAATTCAAGATCGATTATCGTTGAAATTTTTTTCTTTCTGCACCAGATTAAAAACCGGAATACATCAGCAATCAGCGAAAAGAAATTATCCGCATTCATTTTAAAAATATTCTCCGCCTTTATTGTGTTGAGTATTTCAAGACTCTTATAATTTTTTTTAAAAATGACAAAGAACAATTCCGCATTTGATTCACGTTTTAATTTTCGCATAGCCGGATCGGCTATCAATGCACTTCCCATTTCAGAAAGTTCAATAAATAAGGTGTTGGTTACATCCGGCTTATTTGTTTTTGCCGAACGAAATAAATCTGCCAGCCAGCAAAATGGACTGATGATAAAACAAAGTGGAATGCCTGCCCATTGATCCACTTTCCGCATTGTATTTACATTCATATTTTTCGTTTTATAAAAATCCCGGGTAAAAATAGTGAATTCAATATTGCTTCGCTTATCAATCGTTTTTATCGTTTGTTCAGGTTATTTTTGACCATCGCTAAAAGAAACGAAATAAAAAAAATTGTAATTATCGGGCCTGAGAGTACCGGCAAGAGTACGTTGTGCAAACAATTAGCCCATCATTATAATACAACCTGGTGCCCGGAGTTTGCAAGAGAATATTTATTGAAAAA
>JANOFP010000436.1:0-14272 GCA_031413675.1 Bacteroidota bacterium | reverse complement strand
TTGTTCCAGGTTTTTGATTAAAAGCTTCTTCTTCAAAAATAACTAATTATCTCCTATAGTCATACGCCGGGTTTCAGCATCATCCGAAGACAGATATACATGGAGTGTATCTGCATCAAAAAGCCCGGGAGCTTTATCGGGCCATTCTACAAAACAAATATTTCCGCTGTACAAACAATCTTCAATCCCAGCATTGATAGCTTCAGCTTCGTCTTTCAGCCGATAAAGGTCAATATGAAAAATTAATCGCCGGGTTCCTTCACAATCATACGCATATTCATTGATAATTGAAAAAGTGGGACTGCCAACTATCTCTTTTACTCCCTTCAAGTCACAAAGTGTATGAATGAAAGTTGTTTTGCCTGTACCCATCTCTCCATGGAAAGCAAAAACTTTTTTATTGCCTGCCAATTGAAGCAATTGCCGGGCAGCTTCTTTTATATTATCTAATGTAAAAATTAAATCCACGTTGCAAAGATATTAGCTGCTTTTGCAACCGGGATGAAAAGATTGCTTTTTTCGTAATCTGCTGTCAGCTTATTATAAAGTAAATTTACACCTCACCCCCAACCCCTCTCCTGAGAGAGAGGGGCAATATACGACTCTGATAAATTGAAAATAAAATGGAAACTGTAAAATGGAAAGTAGAAGGAATGGATTGTACAACCTGTGCACTCAACATATCAAAATATTTAGAAAGGGAAGGATTGAAAAAAGTAAAAGTAAATTTTGCAACAGGTGATTTATTATTTGAGGATACAACGGATGAGAAGAAAGAAAAAATAACAAAAGGAATCGCAGGCCTTGGCTATAAAGTTTCTAACCCTCAATTACCGGATACCAATCTCAGGCAGCCTTTTTTCTCAACACACTTACGTCGTTTTCTTTTTTGCTTGCCATTTACATTAGTACTGATGCTTCATATGCTGGAAGGTTGGGTTCATATTCACTGGCTGATGAAGCCATGGGTACAATTATCATTATGTATTCCTGTTTACCTGGTGGGAATGAGTTTTTTTGGAAAGAGTGCATTGAAAAGTATCCGTAACCGTATGCCGAATATGAATGTGCTGATTGCGATTGGTGCCACTGCAGCATTTGTTTATAGTTTATACGGCACATTAAGTGGTCAGGCGGAACAATACATGTTTTATGAAACGGCAGCTACGATTATTACGTTAGTTTTTTTTGGTAATTATTTAGAAGAAGCATCCGTATCATCAACTCAACGGGCTTTGAAGAAACTGGCAAAAAGCCAGAAGGTAATGGCGAATATGATTGTTTATGATGATGAACATAAAGAACAAATATTTCCGGTTGAAAATATCAATCTGCGTGTTGGCGATTTAGTTTTAATAAAAAATGGTGAGCAGGTTCCGGTTGATTGTAAAATTCTTTGGGGCGATGCTCATGTTAATGAAGCAATTATTACGGGTGAAAGCACACCGATTCATAAATTTCAAAAAGATAAACTCATTGGTGGAAGTGTAGTAGAAAATGGAACTGTAAAAGCACAGATAACTGCGGTAGGTGATGATACTGTACTTTCCGGCATTTTAAATTTAGTAAAAGAAGCACAGGGTGAAAAGCCTCCGGTTCAGCAAATGGCTGATAAGATTAGCGCCGTGTTTATTCCAATTGTTTTAGGTATTGCGTTTCTTACATTAATCGCAAGCTGGATTTATTTAAAAGAATTTACCCCGGCATTGATGCGAAGTATTGCCGTATTGGTTATTGCATGCCCCTGCGCTATGGGGCTAGCTACTCCCGCCGCTATTGCAGTTGGTCTTGGCAGAGGTGCAAGAAACGGAATTTTATTTCGCAGTGCTACCAGCCTTGAATTGTTTAAAGATATTAAGCAGGTGGTGTTTGATAAAACAGGAACGCTGACAACGGGCAAGTTTACTATCAGCAGTTGGCAGTTAACAGCCGGTAACCAACAAACTGTACTTAATGAAGTTGAATTTAAAAGAATCGTTTATTCTTTAGAAAAATATTCCAATCATCCGATTGCAAAATGTGTAATCGAAGAATGGAAAACCAAGGATGAAATTAAATGGAAAAAAATTGAGGAAATAAAAGGCCTTGGAATGAAAGCCGAAGATCATGATGGTACTATTTTTATTGCGGGTTCTTTTAAAGTAGCCGAAAAACTTACGACAGATGATAAGCACAATATTTACATTTTAAAAAACAATGAACTATTGGGTTCGGTAGATGTAAAAGATGAGTTGCGGCCAGAATCAAAATCAGTAATAAATTATTTGCATAGCAAAAACATAAAAACTATTTTACTCAGTGGCGACAGATTGTTTAAATGCAAAGCGATTGCTGCTGAGTTAGGTATTGATGAAGTAATTGCTGAACAAACTCCCGAACAAAAATTAGTAAAGATTGCAGAGTTGAATGCTGTTATACCCACTGCAATGGTGGGAGATGGAATAAACGATGCTCCTGCTTTGGCTAAAGCCACAATTGGTATAGCCATGAATGACGCATCGCAAATAGCTATGCAGAGTGCCCAGGTTGTATTAATGAATCATGGGTTAAAAAAATTACCAGATGCGTTAGGTTTGGGAAAGCATACTTATTTGACCATCAAACAAAATCTATTCTGGGCATTCGCTTATAATATTGTTGCCATCCCTGTTGCCGCCTTCGGATTTCTTTCTCCTACATTCGGTGCATTAGTGATGGGGATGAGTGATGTGGTGCTGGCGATTAATTCTGTACGGCTATTTGTGAAGAAAGTTATTTAAGTAGAAAATAAAAATTGTAAATTAGCTACTCTAATCTCTTTTTAATATGACTATAGTGATACCAAAAAATGCTACGAAAACCGAAGTTAAAAAAGCGATTGCTGCTTTTGAAAGAAAAAGAAAAAGCAAAAAAGGCAGAACAGGAAAAGGAAATGTTGCCAAACTATTTGGAAGTAATCCGGCAGAAGTGGATGGACTTGAATATCAGAAAAAGGTAAGGAAAGAATGGGATTAATTCTTGTTGATACGAATATTGTAATATACTCTATTGCAGGACTGAAAAAGTTAGAGCCTTACATTAATGAATATGATTTTGCAGTTTCTGAAATTACGATCATTGAGCTGCTTGGTGTAAAAGAAATTGATGACTTTACGTTACAAAAAAGAAAAGAGTTTATTGACCTTTGTCCCATTTACACATTTAATACTTATCTGAGAGAAATTGTAATCAGACTAAAGCAACAGTATATTCTAAAAATTCCGGATGCTATTATAGCAGCTTCAGCTTTGTTTTATGACATTCCATTCCTAACAGCCGATAAAGAATTCAAAAAGATTAAAGAACTTGAAGCAATTATTTTTGAGTTATAATGTCAAGGCCCAAAGAAATATTAAAATCCTATTGGGGCTACGACTCTTTCCGACCTTTGCAGGAAGAAATCATTAATTCTGTTTTAGAAAAGAGGGATACACTTGCTCTAATGCCTACCGGCGGTGGAAAATCGTTGTGCTATCAAGTGCCAGCTCTATGTAAAGACGGTATATGTCTTGTTATATCCCCATTGATTGCTTTAATGAAAGACCAGGTAGAAAATTTGCGCAAAAAAGGAATTACTGCATTTTCAATTTATTCGGGTATGAGTCGCAAAGAAGTAATGAATACGTTGAAAGTAGCCGATAACAGTAACTGTAAATTTTTATATGTATCTCCGGAACGATTAGAAACAAATTTGTTTAAAGAATTTCTACCTTCTCTGGATATTAATTTGATTGCAGTGGATGAGGCGCATTGTATTTCCCAGTGGGGATATGATTTTCGTCCGCCGTATTTACGCATTGCTGTATTACGAGAAGAACTTCTCGGAATTCCTGTACTCGCATTAACAGCTACTGCTACACCGGATGTTCAAATTGATATTTGTGATAAGTTAAATCCTCACCAAATTCTGAAGGGGGGATTAAAGAAACCCGATGAATGGAAAGTTTTTCGTCAATCTTTTGAAAGACCCAATCTTTCTTTCAGCGTTTTCAATGTTGAATCAAGAGCAAATAAGTTAATTGAAATAATCTCTAATGTGCAGGGGAGTGGTATTGTTTATTGTAAAAGCAGAAAGCGAACAAAGGAAATTGCAGACTTACTGAGCTTGCAAAATATCTCCTCAGATTATTATCATGCCGGGCTTTTACAGGAACTGAGAAGTAAGAAACAGGAAGCATGGGTAAAAAACAAAACGAGAATTATTGTATGCACTAACGCATTCGGAATGGGTATCGATAAACCGGATGTTCGGGTAGTGGTACATGCCGATATGCCGGATAGTTTGGAAAATTATTACCAGGAAGCAGGACGTGCCGGTAGAGATTTAAAAAAATCGTATGCCGTATTATTATATGATGATGGTGATATAGCAGAACTGGAAGCAATGCCGGGTATTCGTTTTCCATCTTTGGAGAATATCAGGAGCGTTTATCAGTCTGTTTGTAATTACCTGCAATTACCGTCGGGTAGTAACGAAGGCATCTATTACGATTTTGATATTGGCGATTTTATAAAAAAGTTTAAACTCAATATTCATACAGTTGTCTATTCTTTAAAAGCATTGGAACAAGATGGTTGGTTAAGTTTCAACGAACAGGTTTTTCTTCCATCTGTAGTACAGTTCAATACAAGTAAAAGTGATTTATATGATTTTGAAAAGAATAACCCAACACTTGAGCCGTTGATTAAATCCTTGCTGCGGGCTTACGAAGGTATATTTGACTTTCCTGCTTCCATTTCGGAAATGATACTTGCAAGCCTCAACAAAACCAACGTAGATATTATTAAAGAGCAACTTCAGCAGTTAAATCGTTCGGGTATTTTAGAATACCGGCCGCAAAAAGATTCGCCCCAGATTTTTTTATTAAAAAACAGAGTAAAGGCGGAAGACCTGGTAATTGATATGACAGCATTTAAGAAACGAAAAGAAAAATATTTTCAGCGGATAAAAATGATGATGCAATATGCACATGAAACTGTTTTTTGCCGCAGTCAATTATTTGGAAATTATTTTGGCGATACTGAAATAAAAAAATGTGGTGTATGTGATAATTGCCTGCGTCAAAAAGCTTTAATTATAAATAAAGTTGATTTTAAACTCATCTCGGATCTCGTCTATTCTTTATTAGCTGCTCAGCCCTTGCCAACAAAAGATTTGTTGCTGGAGATGAGTGGTGTTAAAAAAGAAAAAGCATGGAAGGTGATAGATTTGCTACATGCTGAAAATAAAATTGAAATAGATACTTCAGGCTGGGTGAGATTGAAATGAGTAGAGAATGTAAACTTGTTTCTTACATTTGCCCAAACAGTTGACATGTCACAAATGAATTATCATGATTATCTTCAGTTAGAAAAAATTCTGAATGCCCAGGCTCCAGAAAGTGAAAAAAGAAATTTACCGGCACATGATGAAATGTTATTCATCATTATTCATCAAACATATGAACTCTGGTTTAAGCAACTACACCACGAAGTAAATTCTATCAGTGAAATAATGCGCAAGCCTGCTATGAACGATAACTCACCCGAATTGCAAACTGTGGTGCATCGTTTGAAAAGAGTGATTACAATTCTTCAGGTACTCGTTCATCAAATCGATATAATGGAAACCATGACGCCGATGGACTTTCTTGATTTTCGGGATATGCTTCGCCCCGCATCCGGTTTTCAAAGCTGGCAGTTTAAAGAGCTGGAAGCAAAGCTGGGTTTGAAATTTGAAAATCGTCATGGGAAAGAATATTATACTGCCCAGTTAAGAAAAGAACATGAAGAGATAATTAAAGATGCAGAGTCAAATAAATCTTTATTGCAATTGATAAATACATGGTTGGAAAGAATGCCGCTTTCGCCAATCTTATCTGATACGAAAGAATCATTCTGGCAACAATACAGATCGGCATATCAAAATAGTTTAGCGGATGCGGAAAAAGATAATCTATCAGTATTTGATGAAATGTTTATGAATGTAAAGGGTAATCCGTCATCTGCCATCAATCAACTATCAACTATTGCCAACCGCTCGGCACTCTTCATTATGCTGTATCGTGGTTATCCATTATTGCAATTACCTTTTCAGTTGCTGAATTGCTTAATGGAAATAGATGAGCAGTTAAGTTCATGGCGCTACCGCCACATGAATATGGTGCATCGGATGATTGGTACCCGAATCGGAACGGGTGGAAGCACGGGGAAAGATTATTTAAAAGCAGCGGCAGATAAACATTATATCTTCAAAGAAATTGCACAGTTAAATAGTTTTTTAATTGAAAGAAGAAAACTTCCTGAATTGCCAGAAGCTCTTGAAAATAAATTGGGTTTTGTACATTTATAAAAAAGGAGGAATAAGAATGCTCCTTCCTTTCCGGTAAAACAACGGGACAAGTATATGAATACAATATAAAATATATTTTAGAAGGTATAACGTATTCCAAGTCCACCAAGATTTCCATAAAAACCCCGGTCACGTCCATCACCAAATTCAAATGAAGGTTGCCAGTCTATAGACATATTAATGGGTGCTTTGTTGAATTTATAATCAAGTCCAAGTACACCATCAATACCAGCAAAAGATCCGCCGCCATATTTTGTATTGTAAAATCCGATATGTGCACCGGGACCGATATACCATCTCAGTCCTTTTGCATTTTCAATGTTTCCATGTATTTCGTAAAGCCCGGTAAAACGGGCACCGCGATTCCAGAAGTATCCAATCAGCTCTCCTGCATTGTTGCTGCTGAAAAAATGTTTGTAGGAAATTCCGCCACCATACCAAACTTTTACACCCAATGCAGATTTATAAGAAGTACTGTTTGCAGATTTACTTTGTGCATTGGTAACCTGGAAAAAATAAAAAATAAGAATAAATAGTAAAAGGAGTCTCATAAAAATTTTTGTAGTCAACTTTTGTCCATTTTCATGCCAAAAGGGTTAATGACTTAAATAAAATTTATTTTTTTCTGAATCTCAATAAAAAATAGAATAAAATAATCAGAACAATAAAAGCGGATGATATAAATATGGTCGTGCTGCCAAACAACATCCAAATTGTTCCTGCCATTGTACTTGCAACAAAGGCGCAAACACTTTCGCAACTTGTATAAAAACCAACGGCAGTTGCCGTATTCGATTCATGTGCAGTATTCGTTATCCATGCTTTTGCCACGCCTTCCGTAGCAGCCGCATAAATGCCGTATATAAAAAAGAGAATAAAGATGAAAAATATTGAAGGGGAAAATGCAAATCCTGCATATACTCCTGCAAAAAGAACTAAACCAATCATAAATATATTTTTCATTCCCCATTTGTCGGCAAGTATGCCCAATGGGTAAGCAGCTAAAGCGAAAACAAGATTGTAAAAAATATAAGCTGCTATTGTAATTGTTTCGCTGTAAAAATTTATTCCGAAAATATTTATTATCTGATCGCCGATTGCTTCTTTGGTTTTAATCAATAAAAAAAAATCAGAACTGTTGAATACTGCAAATAGTAATAAACCCGTAACTAATTTTTTATATTCAGGGGTTGCAATTTTCCAGTACCTGAGAAAAGAAAAAAAATTTCCTTTCCCCATTGTTGACACCGGTTGTCTTTTTTCTTTTAGTAAAAAAATAAGCAACACGGAAATAAAGCCTGGAATAAAAGCGAGTAGAAAAATTGTTTTATAATCTCCGGGATAAATTACCAGGAATATAAGTGCAATCACCGGACCGATTGCAGCACCCAAGGTATCCATGCTGCGATGAAAGCCAAATACTTTTCCTTTATTTTCCTTCGTAGTTTGTTGTGAAAGTAATGCATCTCTTGCTGCTGTTCTTACGCCTTTACCCAACCGATCAACGGTCCTTGAAAAAAAGAGCCATACTGGTGCTGCTATCAATGCGATGATTGGTTTGGAAATGGCACTTAGAAAGTATCCAATTCTGATAAAAGGAAGTCTTACGCCTTTTACATCACTCAGTTTTCCAAAATAACCCTTGCTGATGCCAGCAGTAAACCCCGCAAAACCTTCCAATACTCCAATCCAAAAAATTGTAAATCCAATTTCATTCAGGTAAAGGGGTAGCACCGGATATATCATTTCACTAGCCACATCAGTAAACAAACTGACTAATGAAAGAATAAATATGGTTCTGGTTATGATACGCATCTGTGTTTGTGAAAATAATCATTTCAAAAAATAACTGAAAACTTATTCTTATGAACTGTTGCCGCTGCTTTATTTTTGCGCATTAAATTAAAACTGTTGAATCGTCTTTTTCTATTCTTATTAATTCTTTTTACTTCTTATTATAATGTATTGTCTGCCCAGTTAACAGATACTGTAAAACCAATTCCACCCGATTCAGTTACCAGAAATAGTAAGCCCGGTCTTTCTATTACTACAAATGATTCTTTAGCAAAAGATACAGCCGTTTTAAACGATTCACTCAAATCAATATTAAAAGACACGACACTTCGTTTAATTGATAGCAGTTTGGCTACAGCAGATTCAATCCGAAAAAAAGCTGAACAGGCTAAACAATTTATTTTAACTCCCAAAAAATTTAGGGGTCAGGAAATTCTTTTTTATGCTTTAATTGCAATGTTGCTTTTTTACGCAGCATTAAGAGTTTTGTTTCCAAAATATTTTACTGATTTATTCAGGGTGTATTTTCGTACCACTTTAAATCAAACTCAGGTACGTGAACAGCTATTGCAAAACCCATTGCCTTCATTATTCTTAAATGGTTTCTTTGTTCTAACCGGCGGCTTATATGCCGATTTTATGATCCTGCATTTTAAGCTTGCCCCGCATCTTGGTTTCTGGGAGTTATGGCTTTATTGTAGTTTTCTGCTTACGGTTATCTATATAATCAAATTTGCCGGGGTAAAATTGGCAGGTTGGCTATTCAACAAAAATGAAGCAGCTACCTCTTATCTATTTATCGTTTTTATGACCAATAAAATTTTAGGAATATTGGTATTGCCATTTTTGGTGTTGCTTGCTTTCGGGTCGCAAAAAATTTATATGTCAGCTGTTATCCTTTCTATTACAATCGTTTCATGTATTTTGCTCTACCGCTCTTATTTGTCAATAGGTGTGATTCGGAATCAGATTCGGATAAACCCGCTGCATTTTTTTCTTTACCTGTTTGCATTTGAAATTATCCCACTTTTAATCTTGTTTAAATTAGTAATGAATTTTTTAAGGTAATTTCTTCTACCTTTGCAGACATCTTTAGCCGAACCGTATATGAATAAAAAAGAGGTTAGCAAATCACTCGTTCAGTCCAAAGCAATTAAGAAAATCCTGATTACCCAGCCCAAACCTGAAAGTGATAAATCGCCTTGGTTTGAACTTTCCAGAAAATACAATCTGGAACTGGAGTTTCAGCCTTTTATCAGGTTGGATCCAATAGCTGCCAAAGATTTTCGCCGGCAAAAAATAGAAATCCAGAATTATACAGGTGTAATTTTTACCAGCAGAAATGCAATTGATCATTTTTTTAGAATGTGTGAGGAAATGAAAGTGAACATTTCTCAGGATACAAAGTATTTCTGCATCACAGAAGCCGTAGCCCTTTATCTGCAAAAATTCATTTTATACAGAAAACGTAAAGTATTTTTTGGCGCCGATGGAACCAATAAAAGCATGTTTGATGCTATTAATAAACATAAGGGCAATGAAAAGTTCATGTATGTATGTTCAGAAAATCAGCAGGATAATGATATATGCTCATGGCTAAAGTCAAATAACTGCGAGTATGTTCTGGCATTTATGTATCGGACCCAAAGCAATGATTTAAAAGAATTGCTTACTAAAAATAGTTTTGATGTTATTTGCTTCTTTACTCCAAGCGGTATAAAAAGCTTGTTTGATAACGTCCCTAAGTTTAAACCGAATGGAACTTTGATTGGCGCATTTGGAAGCAATACCTTTAAAGCTGTTGAAGATGCGGGGCTTAAATTAGAAATAAAAGCACCACTTCCAATGGTACCAAGTATGGTGTCGGCATTGGATCTGTATCTTTCTCCCATGCACAAAAAGAAATAAATACGACTAACTTAAATATTTGCCGGACAAGATTCTTGTCCGGCTTTTTTATGTCTATATTCAACGAAATTTGTTTTTTAATTTTTTCATATGAACAAAAAACATACGAACAGGCTAATAAATGAAACAAGTCCATACTTACTTCAGCATGCACACAATCCTGTTGATTGGTATCCCTGGGGTAATGAAGCTTTACAAAAAGCCGTTGATGAAAACAAACCTATCCTGGTAAGTATTGGTTATTCGGCATGTCATTGGTGTCATGTAATGGAACGTGAAAGTTTTGAAAATGAAGAAACGGCAGCAATCATGAATGCGCATTTTATTAATATAAAAATTGACAGAGAAGAAAGACCTGACCTTGATCATATTTATATGGATGCGGTGCAGGCAATGAGTGGGGGTGGAGGTTGGCCATTGAATGTTTTTCTTACGCCGGATAAAAAGCCTTTTTATGGGGGAACTTATTTTCCTCCTGAGCGGGCATTCAAACGGGCTTCCTGGAAAGAAGTATTGTTTTCAATATCAAAATCGTTTCAGGAAAAAAGAAATGAAATAGATGCCCAGGCAGAAAATCTAACCGATCACCTTATTAATTCCAACAGTTTCGGTTTACAAAAAACTGAGAATGCTGATACGATTATTTCTAAAAAAAATATAGAAGAAATATTTCATAATCTAATGAAGTCGGCAGACAAAGAATGGGGTGGTTTTGGAAAAGCACCTAAATTTCCTCAAACCTTCAGTATTCAGTTTCTGCTCCGCTTTTCTTTTATTTATAAAAATGAAGATGCTTTAAAACAAGCTTGTCTTAGCCTTGATAAAATGATTGAAGGCGGAATTTATGTCCATATCCGTGGAGGTTTTGCCCGATATTCTACCGATTCAGAATGGCTGGTTCCTCATTTTGAAAAAATGCTTTATGATAATGCACTTCTCGATTCTGTTTTATGCGAAGCATATCAACTTACAAAAAATGAAAAGTACCGTGACGTGATAGATGAAACTTTGAGTTTTATTTCGGATGAGATGATGAACGGCGATGGAGGATTTTATGCAGCAATAGACGCAGACAGCGAAGGAGTGGAAGGAAAATTTTATGTCTGGGATAAAAATGAAATAGAATCTATTTTGAAAGATGATGCTGAACTTTTTTGTGAATTTTATCAGGTAACACATAAGGGTAATTTTGAACATAAAAATATATTAAACACAAATTGGGATGCTGTTTCATTTGCAAAAAGAAAAAATATAGCAATTGAAAAATTGAATGACATCATCCATAAATCAAAAAAAATCTTGTTGAATGAGCGAAGTAAACGCATTCGCCCAATTACGGATGATAAAATTTTGTTGGGCTGGAATGCATTAATGAATACGGCTATCAGTAAGGCATTTGCTTGTACCGGGAATGAGGAGTACCGGAAATTGGCAATTCGTAATATGGATTTTCTATATTATAATTTTTCTAAAAAAGATTCACCAGCTTTTTATCACACATGGAAGAATAATCAGGCAAAGCATCCTGCTTTTCTTGATGACTATGCTTTTCTAATCGAAGCATTAATTCAGCTTCAGGAAATAACAGGCAATACGGAATGGTTGGAAAAGGCAAAAAATCTAACGGAACTCGTTTTGGAAAAATTTACGGAAGAAGAAACTGGATTTTTCTTTTACACGCCATCCGATATTACCGATGTAATTGTAAGAAAAAAGGAAGTATATGAAGGTGCTATCCCTTCTGGAAATTCGGTTATGGCGGCCAATCTTTATAAGCTTGCTATTTATTTTGATAAAAAAGAGTGGAATGAAAGAGCATTAAAAATGTTGAATACATTGGGCAACGCCATCATCCGTTATCCCGTTTCTTTTGGATGTTGGGCTAATCTTATTTCAGAAGTTTTTAGCAGTACAAATGAGATTGCAATAGTAGGAACTGATTATGATAGGGTATTAAAAGAAGTTTTAAAAGAATACATTCCTTATAAAGTGATTTTGTCTGGCAAGTCTGGTGCAAGCCAACTTCCTTTGTTTACAGGCAAAACAGGGGAAAAAATCCCTTCAATTTATCTTTGCAAGCAATATTCTTGTCAAAATCCGGTACAAACACTCGAAGCATTCGTAAAACTGCTAAACAGCTAACAGTCAGGGTAATTAAATTTTAGTTTTATACAATATTATGGCTTCATACCCGTTTGAAACTTTACTACGGAATTTACCTTTTGTAGTATAAAAAATAAACATTAGCCTTGTGGTCAAGAACTATTCAAAATATTATATTTGCCAATCCCTATTTACATTTAAGAGTATGAAAATGAGAAACCCTAGTTTAAACCTTATCGCCACAGCCTGCCTTGCATTGCTGCTTTCCAGTTGTGGAATGTTTGGAAAGAAAAGTAGTAAAGGAAGTGTACTTCCTAATGATGGTCAAATGCATGGTGTAGCACCCGGAAGTAAATACAGCCTTCCAAAACCTCCGGGAATGGTATTCATTCCACAGGGAACTTTTCATATGGGACCTAGTGATGAAGATCCTGCTTATGCATTCAGTGCTCGTAACCGCTCAGTCTCTATCAGTGGTTTTTGGATGGATGCAACAGAAATAACCAATAACGAATATCGTCAGTTTGTACAATGGGTTCGTGATTCAATAGCTGCCCGCCGATTGGGGGGTAACTATGTTAAAGATGATAAAGATGGCAACCAGTATGTAAACTGGGAAGCTGCTAAAAAAATAAAATATTCTGATCCTAAAATCATTGAAGATCTTGCAGCAACAGATTTTATCCTTCCTCCCGATGATAGAATGTATGGAAGAAAAGAAATTGATCCTTCAAAAATGATATACCAGGTTGAAAGACTTGATTTGAAAACTGCAGCACAAAGAGTAAATGCTGGCAAACCCCGGGGAAAATTTATTGAAAAATTTCCAGTAGCTATCTATCCAGATACATTAGCCTGGATACGTGACTTTTCTTATTCTTATAATGAACCAATGACAAAAAGATATTTCAGTCACCCATCTTTCGGGAATTATCCGGTAGTGGGTATCAACTGGAAACAAGCAGAGGCTTTTTGTAACTGGAGAACAATGTATTTAAATTCATTTCTTTATTCAAAAGGTCGTTCTCAGGAATCAGATTTCCGCTTGCCAACAGAGGCACAATGGGAATATGCCGCAAGAGGCGGTCGTTCTCAATCGATGTTCCCCTGGGGTAACTATTATTTGAGAAATAAAAAAGGATGTTTGATGGCAAACTTTAAACCCGGTCGCGGTAACTATCCTGAAGACGGTGGTTTTTATACAGTACGTGCCGATGCATATTGGCCCAATGACTGGGGATTGTATTGTATGAGTGGTAATGTAGCTGAGTGGACATCATCCATCTACTATGAAGGAAGAAATAATTTTCAGCACGATATGAACCCCGATGTAAGATGGAATGCTAAAGATGATGATCCTCCTTTGATGAAGCGTAAAATAATTCGTGGCGGTAGTTGGAAAGATGTTGGCTATTATCTGCAAACAGGTACCAGCACTTACGAGTATCAGGATTCATCGAAGAGCTATATTGGATTTAGAACAATAATTGATCTTCCGGCACCTTCTACAAAAGGCCGTCGTAAATAAACATATTTAAAAGAGAGGTGTATTTTACCTCTCTTTTTTTTCTAAAAAACAATTTCATATTCATTTTTCCGTTTTTATTTTTTGTAACCTTTAATTCACCTATAAAAAGAACCGTTTATGAATTTTTTTAAAACCCACAGAGGTCAAGTAACCCTAAACTTTATTTTCGCCTTTTTTGCCGCAGTGGTAATTCTTGGCGCATTGTTTAAAATCCGTCACTGGCCAGCAGCCGATGAAATGATCACAATTGGTCTTTTATCAGAAGTAATTGTGTTTTTAGTGATGGCATTATTGGTGCCGCCACCCGAAGAACCACATTGGCAGCGCTATTTCCCAGACATTAACAAGCACCCTGATTTGGAAGGTCCGAATTTTAAACCAACTCCATTGGCATTAGCAGGTGCAAGTACAGGAAACCCGGCATTAAATAAATTAGAAGATATGCTTACTGCCGCTGATATTACTCCAACTAATCTTGGTCGCTTAAGCGATAATTTTAAAAAATTGGGGACTACTGTTGATAAAATGGGAGATATCGGTGATGTAGTAGCTGCAACCGGCGACTACACCACTAAAACAAAAGAAGCATC
>JANOFP010000435.1:0-2697 GCA_031413675.1 Bacteroidota bacterium | reverse complement strand
GGTAAGTTTGATGACTCCAAAACCAAGTGAAGAACAAATTAGTGGTTTAACTTTTGCGACTACAGTGGCAGGAGACAGAGCCGCAAGCCGGGCAAGCTGGAATAAAGTGGATGTTATCCTTTCATTAATTGTGATTGCTATAATAGCAACCGTATTTATATACTTTTCACCTTTAGGGGTTGGCGGATAAAACAACCGGATTTATATATTTATATGAACAGCTATCTTTTAAAACGGTAGCTGTTTTTTATTTTGTAAAAAAATCAAATTATAGCTTTCTGTAGTATTTTTATTTTTTAAAAATCATTCTCAAATATGTTCATGCATCAAACCATGCGTTGGTACGGCCCTAATGATCCTGTAAGTTTATCGGATATACGTCAGGCGGGTTGTGCTGGTGTGGTAACGGCGCTGCACCAAATACCGGTTGGCGATAAATGGCCTGTTGAAGAAATAAATAAAAGAAAAAGGCTGATTGAAGATGCCGGTATGACCTGGACAGTGATTGAAAGCCTGCCGGTAAGTGATGATATTAAAAAGCAATCCGGTAATTATCTTTTGCATTTAGAAAATTACAAAGACAGTTTAAAAAATGTGGCAGCCTGCGGCTTAAAAGTTGTTACTTATAATTTCATGCCCGTTTTAGACTGGCTGCGTACAGATATTTCTTATACTATGCAGGATGGAAGTAAGGCGCTATACTTTGAACGGTTAGCATTTGTTGCTTTTGATTTATTTATGCTTAAGCGGCCAGGTGCAGAGAAAGACTACGCTGCAGAAGAAATTGCAAAAGCAAAAGAAAAATTTACTGCAATGGCGGAAGAAGAAAAAGAAAAAGTATTTCGCAATTGTATGTTGGGATTGCCAGGCAGCGACGATGCGTTTACGCCAGAGCAGGTTTTAACTGCATTAAAAACGTATAAAGGAATAGACCAAACAAAATTAAAAAAACATCTAACTAGTTTTTTAGAACAAATAATACCCGTTGCAGAAGTATACGGGTTAAAAATGGCGATACATCCAGATGATCCACCGTATTCTGTTTTGGGTTTACCAAGAATTATGAGTACAGAACAGGATGCCGCCGATTTATTAATGGCAGTGCCTTCTTCGTCAAATGGCTTATGCTTTTGTACGGGATCTTTTGGCGCAAGACCAGATAATGATATTCCAAAAATGCTCAATCGTTTTGGAGACAATATTCACTTTCTTCATTTAAGAAATACAAAAAGAGATGCAGCTGGAAATTTTTATGAAGCCGATCATTTGGGTGGTGATACAGATTTGTATGAAGTAGTGAAAGAAATAGTAAAACTGCAGAAAAGAAAAAATATTTCTATACCTATGCGACCCGATCATGGGCATCAGATGCTGGATGATTTGAAAAAGAAAACCTACCCTGGCTATTCAGCAATTGGAAGATTGCGGGGATTGGCAGAATTAAGAGGGTTAGAGTTGGGCATTAACCGGAGTTTACCTTAAAGAACTTCTTAGAAACCAAGCAGATTAAATATTTCCCTTTAAGCATTATTTCTTTATTTTTGCCGCCCGGAGCTAAAACCTCCAATTTTAAAATTAGTTCTTTAAAATAATGACTGTTTATTCAGTCTTGGACCCTTAGCTCAGTTGGTTAGAGCATCCCGATGTTCACAATCGGGAGGGTCGTAGGATCGTGTCCGCCATTGGCGGATCCAATTTTGGTATAAGTTCTTTAATAATATTGACTGTTCATTCAGTCTTGGACCCTTAGCTCAGTTGGTTAGAGCACCTGACTCATAATCAGGGGGTCGCAGGATCGTGCCCTGCAGGGTCCACTTAGCTCAGTTGATAGAGCATCCCGATTATATCGGGAGGGTCGCAGGATCGTGTCCGTCGTTGGCGGACCCATCTTTCAACTGCGGAACATTGTTCCGCTTTTTTTATTCACGTTATTTTCAATCAGGTTCTTTAACCTTTTATTAACCGCATTGAAAATACATTTGTTTTTTACTTAAAATTTATGAAGAAATCAGTTTTGTTTTTACTCAGCCTTTCTCTTGTCTTATTTATAAATGCTCAGGATACCACTGCCGTTTCCCTTAAAAAAAAGAAACCGGTAATTGATCTTTCAGGCAGGGCCAACGATCATTTTATGATTCAATTTGGGTCAGCACAGTGGGCGGGTAAGCCTGAAAGCATTAAAACAAAAGGATTCTCAAAGACATTTAATTTTTATGCAATGTTTGATTTTCCAGTAAAGACCAACCCCAAATTAAGTATTGGTATGGGAGTAGGAGTTGGGTCTGATCATATTGTATTTAATAAAATGTATCTCGGTATAAAAGATCTTACATCAACACTTACGATTGATGACAGAAGCGATTCAGTTTATTTTGAAAAATATAAGCTTGCAGTAGCATGGCTTGAAGCGCCGATTGAATTGCGCTATACAAAAAATCCACTGCGCAGTGGTAAATCATTTAAAGCAGCAATAGGAATAAAAGTTGGTACGTTGGCTAAAGCTCAAACCCGTGGTAGTGATTTTAAAGATTTAACCGGAACTGTCAATCCTTATACGCAGAAAGAAGCCAGCAAACGTTTTTTTAATAAAAACAGATTGTCTGTTACTGGTCGGGTAGGTTTAGGTTCATTAAGCCTTTTTGGAAGTTACCAGGTTACACAATTATTTAAAGAAGGGCTTGCGCCTAAAATTAATCC
>JANOFP010000434.1:0-7083 GCA_031413675.1 Bacteroidota bacterium | reverse complement strand
CAGCGGTCTGAATGTATCCACCATCACGGCCAGTTCTTTTGTTTCCCTGGCCCCGATACTTTTTTGCACAGCGCCCGGATGTGGGCCATGCGGAATACCTGCCGGGTGCAACGTTATCATTCCCCTTGTTACATTTTTACGGCTCATAAAATCGCCATCCACGTAATACAACACTTCATCGCTGTCGATATTACTATGATTGTAGGGTGCAGGTATCGCATTGGGATGATAATCGTACATACGGGGAACAAATGAACAAACTACAAACGTACTGGTTTCAAAAGTCTGGTGAATAGGTGGCGGCATGTGCACCCGGCCGGTAATAGGTTCAAAGTCGTGAATGGAAAAAATATATGGGTAGCAGCATCCATCCCACCCTATCACATCAAAAGGATGCGTGCCGTAATGCAAGCCATAAAGCATTCCTTTTTTCTTTGCCTTAATAAGGTAATCACCTCTTTCATCAAAGGTTTTTAAATTCTGAGGTGGACGAATATCTCTTTCACAGAATGGTGAATGCTCCATTAACTGCCCGTATTTGCTCATATATCGTTTTGGAAAACGCAGTGGTGTAAATGACTCCACAATAAACAAACGGTTTTTTTCATCCTTGAATTCCATTTGGTAAATGGTGCCTCTTGGCAAAATAATATAATCGCCATAGCTGAATGGCAATTCGCCATACTGTGTATGCACCGTGCCACTGCCTTCATGCACAAATATCATTTCATCAGCATCGGTGTTTTTATAAAAATAATTGAACATGCTCTGCTGTGGTGCAGCAAGTACAATATGACAATCGCTATTCACCAAAACAGGAATGCGGCTTTGTAAATAATCTTTTACCGGTTTTATATTAAACCCTTCGAAGCTTCGGTGCTGCAGCATTTTTTCTTCAGCAATAATTGGTGATACGTCCACCTGCGGTTCTGTTTTTATTATCTGAGTAGGCGGATGACAGTGATAAAGCAATGCATAATCATCGCTGAATCCTTCAGTGGAAAATAATTGTTCGCTGTACAATGTTCCGTCAGGTTTTCGGAATTGTGTATGCCGTTTGTGCGGAATGGAACCGAGTTTATAATAATGAGACATGGGAATTTTAGATTTAAGATTTTAGATTGTGCAAAGTACTCCTTCGGAGCAGATTGAGGGACAGTAAAACTGAAAATTATTTTCGTGATAATTCAAGAGTGGACAGCAGAAAAATATATTTCCATTTTCTTTTATCAATCCAGTATGTGAAATTTCTATGAAGGGGCATAATCAAATTTACAACTAAATTCGTTTTTTAAATGACAAGAATAGGAATTATATCAGACACACATGGGTTTTTAGATGAAGCCGTCTTCAAGCATTTTGAAAACTGCAACGAGATTTGGCATGCTGGTGACTTTGGAAATGATGTTGCTAACCGTCTGAACGTTGAAAGCGGTCGGAAGGTTATAAAAGGTGTTTACGGAAATATAGATGCGCAGGAGATAAAATCAGAATTTCCTGAACAGTTAGTTTTTATGTGTGAAGATGTAAAAGTGATGATGCGGCATATCGGCGGTTCGCCGCCCAAATACAATCCTGAAACAAGAAAAGAACTGGCTATTCATAAGCCACAACTTTTTATCAGCGGACATTCACATATTTTAAAAGTGCTATTTGATGAAAAAATAAATTGCCTGCATATTAATCCCGGTGCGGCGGGCAAACAGGGCTGGCATAAAGTAAGAACTATCATCCGGTTGGTGATTGATGGAAAAAATATGAAGGATTGTGAGGTAATTGAGTTAGGAACCCGTTGATAAAAAAAATTACACGCCAATTAAAAATTGAAGTAGCTTTTCCAAAATAAAATAATTGCTATGCCTGATAATTCATCCCGCCGCCAGTGGCTAAAACAAACTTCGTTAGCAGCCTTAGGATTAGGTTTTTCTTTCCGGTCCATGGGTAGTGAGGATGGATTAATGAAAATTACCGGTGCGGAAAATAAACTCATCAATTTAGGCGCCAATGAAAATCCGTATGGCATTTCTCCAAAAGCAAGACAGGCTATTCTGGATATGATGGGCGAAACAAACCGCTACCAGTTTAATGTGGCTTCGTTACAGCCATTTAAGAAAAGGCTGGCTGATTATTATCATGTAAATGAATACCAGTTGCTGATAACACCTGGATCCGGCGACGGTCTGAATTTATTGGCCCGCCATTTCTCAAAAGGCAATATTGTAACAGCCGATATCACATTTGGCATTTTACCCAGTACAGCGAAAAAAATCGGAACCAAAGTAATTGAAGTACCACTCACTTCTGATAAAGTACATGATTTACCCGCCATGCTTGCTGCAATAAATAACGAAACACAATTAGTCTATATCTGCAATCCGGCAAACCCAAGTTCTACTTTTATTAAACCCGATGCAATGAAAAGTTTCTGTGTGGAAGCAGCAAAAAAAACGGTAGTACTGATTGATGAAGCTTATCTTGATTTTATTGACCCATCGGACAATGAATCGATGATTGGGTTGATTGAAAAAAATCCGAATATCCTTGTGATAAAAACTTTTTCAAAAATATATGCCATGGCGGGGTTACGGGTTGGTTTTATTGTTGGCCATTCAACACTGATAAACAAATTGCAACCGAATTATTTTCAGAGTTCACAAATAGCAGTAAGCAATTTAAGTATGGCAGCTGCAATGGCAAGCCTTACGGATGAAGAACATAAACTTTACAGCAAACAAAAAAATGAAGCCGCAAGAAATTATACAATAGGCCAATTAAAAATGTTAGGCATTGAAGCTATCCCTTCTTTTACCAATTTCATTTTTTACCCACTGAAAAATTATAAAGGCGATTTTGCGCAGGATATGTTTGATAAACATAATATCATTCTGCGTTCCAATTCCTATGCCGATGGCAAATGGGCAAGAGTAAGTATCGGCACTCTGGATGAGATGAAACAATTCTGTTCAACCCTGAAATCGATCGCTGGTTGATTTTAACTTTCTCTTTCAATCAATACCTTTTATTTTCATCTGAACAAAACCAATTATATGCGTAAAATTATTTACCTGTTTTGCCTGTCATTCATTTTTACTTTAACTGTAAAAGCACAAAATGATCAGCCGGCTGTAAAAGAAATTGAAACAGTTTGCAATTATTATCTGGATGGCGGCACTAATGGTGACAGTGTCATGTTCAGCAAAGCATTTTTACCCGATGGCCAAATGCGATATATGCGGAATGATACAGTGATGAATGTATTGCTGAAAGATTTTATGGCAAGAAGCAGGAACACCGGCATTAAACAGGATCGCAAAACAAAAATTGAAAGTGTACAGGTTTTTGGTAATGCTGCTACGGCTAAACTAACAATAGAATATCCAACATTTTATTTTCACGATATTATGAGCCTGCTGAAAACAAAAGAGGGTTGGAAAATCGTAAATAAAATTTTTTACAGAGAGCAGAAGAAATAAAAAATCCCGCAACAGCGGGACTCATGTTTTTTTTACATGCCGGGAAACCACGGCCTGCCGATTCCTTCTCTGAAAGGCCAGGGAATAGAAATAAGAATTATAAGTAAAGCCAACCCATAAAACAATAAAGATCTTTTATGCCGGGTTGCATCGGGCAATATTTTCTTTGCATAAGAATATCCAATATGAATTAATACAATTGCAATCAATATACCGATCGTATGTTCAATAGCCCAGAATCTTGAAACCCGGTCTTTCATTACTGCACTCATACCGGCACTTTGTATCATTTTCAATCCAAGTGAACCCATAAACCACTGGTATAATCCAACCAATAATGTGATATCGGCAAAGATCATGAGAAACAATCCAACTTTTTTATCTGTTGCATTAAAAGTTCTAGCACCTGCAGTAAGATGGCGATAAACTGCCACTAATAATAAAACTAAGATTATCCAGCGCAGTAAATTATGGGTGTGAAGCAGTCCGTTGTACATAGTTTAAAATTTTCAGCAAAACTAAGGCTGTTAACAATCGGTACAAAATCTAAACTCAGGTACAACTCAAAAAAATTATTTACCTCCATTTCCTTTAAGATCATTAATACAATTTGCATCAAAAGAAGGGTTACTTATAAGAATCCGCGCAAAATTCTGTGTTTCTGGTTCAAAAGTATGATGCATCAGGCATGCGTTATTATTACAATGATTACCATTATCTGTATCACGATGACCAATCACCATCGAAGTTCCCATATCAACTAAACCAAGCAAATGACCGAATTCATGTGCAAGTAACAACGCCATTACTTTTATCTTATCATTTTCTGTTACACCAGCTGAAAAAGAATTAAGGGATTCACCAAAAAAACATATTGAAGTATTTTTGTAAGCTATTCCTAAAATATTACCAATATAATAAGTACCACTTGTGAATAAAAGATAGGCACCCATTTGCTCTCCATTGGTAAAAACAGTTCTGTTTCTGGATTCAAAATAGGAAATGTCAATTGGTGAAAAGATTGTCATAAGAGTTGGGTCAATCTCCCTTTCCGTTACAAAAATACCGGCCGGTTTATTCAACCTTTCGTTAAGTAAATCAATAAAAATGTTAATTGCACGGCTATCAGGCCTGAACCCAGGCATATATTGTAATTCAATTTTTAAAGATTTATAGTTTGCACTTCCCAGAAAATCCCTGGCTGAACTGCCGGGGTTTCTATTATGATTATATGACTCCTGGGTATGATTTGCGTATGATTCTGTATCTTTTTTACAATGAAAAGATACAACTGAAAGAATCAGGATATAAAATATAATGCGTCTCATACCTTTATTAAAGAGCTTTAATGCAGTTCAAAGGTAGAGTATAGACAATAGTAAGAACTATGACTTCTGTCAGCTATTCCACCCATTCTGCAATAAATACATTGGTGTCTCTTGTGCCACCATTGCTCCTGTTGCTGCAAAAGATAATTTTTTTCCCATCTGGTGAGAACATCGGAAACGCATCAAATCCTTTATCACGACTGATCTTCTGAAGATTGCTGCCATCTTCATCTATTGTATAAAGATTAAATGGAAACCCTCTTTTGTATTCATGGTTGCTGGCAAAAATAATTCGCCTGTTGTCGGGCATATAAGCCGGAGCCCAGTTAGCCTGACCATATTTTGTTACCTGATGAGCATTTGACCCATCTGCATTTGCCACCCATACTTCCATATTCGTTGGGGCTACTAAATTTTCTGCCAGTAAATCTTTATACTCCTTTACCTCAGCATCTGTCTTTGGACGGCTTGCTCTCCAGATTATTTTTTTCCCATCAGGACTAAACCATGCGCCACCATCATAACCCAATAGATTGGTTATCTTTTTTTCTTTACCGGTTTTTAAATTCATGATGTATAAATCAATATCGCCATCTTTATCGCTGGTGTATAGCATTTTTTTACCGTCTGGGGAAATTGTGGCTTCCGCATCATATCCTTTAGCACTTGTAAGTTGTTTTACAATCTTACCACTCAGGTCTGCCATAAAAATATCATAGCTGTCGTATAAAGGCCAGATATATTTGTTGCCATATTTTTTCCTATCCGGCACGGGCGGACAGGTATCTGCACCCAAATGGGTGGAGGCATAAATAATATGTTTTCCATTTTTTAAAAATGCGCCGCAGGTTGTTCTTCCTTTTCCCGTACTTACTTTTTTGTATTCAAATTTTTCGCCATACTTCGGTACTTTTCCAATAAACATTTCATCGCATAGTATTCCTTCTTTGGGGTTGGTACGTTGAAAAATTATCCATTTACCGTCGAAACTGAAATAAGCTTCTGCATTATCGCCACCAAAAGTTAACTGCTGAATATTTTTAAAATGTTTTTCGTCAGGATAGTGAAGGGTATCTTCAGTTGTCAATTGTGAGTTGTCTGTGGCAGGTGGCAAAGAGTTTTTAAAAGAAGTCAGGGCAATTACTAAAACCGTAGCAACTAAAATGGCTGATAAAATTTTTTTCATATAAATCCGTTTAAAAGGCTGACAAAGGTATTCCTAACAATTTTTTATTGTGTCAGCAAATTGTCATGCTGCAAGTAACAAATAATTTATTTTTGTTTAATGCAAAAGTTTAAGCCCTTCCTTCTTCCTGTTTTTTCCTTTCTTTTTCTACTAATTACCGGATGTGGAAATAAAGAAGAAAATTCTCCTTTTAGCAAAATTTATAATCTTCCAGAACTAAAAGATCTGAGTGACAGTATAAAACGGTTTCCAAAGAACGATGAGTTATATTATCGCAGATCAAATATTATTTTGACTGTAAATGAAAATTATGCCGATGCTGCAATTTATGATTTACAAAAAGCCTGGGCGTTGAATAAAAAAGTGGATTATGCTGTCGATCTTGGATATTTATTGCAGAAAAAAAATACGGACTCAGCTATTCAGTTTTTAAAAACCAGTTTGCCGCTTTTCCCAAACCGGGTTGACCTGAGTTATTGCCTTGCCGATGCTTATATTACTGCAAAGCAATATGAACCGGCTCTTGCAATTAATGATTCAATCTTAAATACGGACACTTCGAACAAATTGTTTTTAGAAAAAAAAGCTAACCTGTTGTTGGAGATGGATAAGAAAAATGAAGCAGCTATCATACTTGAAAAATTATATAACTCAGGTGCAAAATATATTGGAGCTAGTCTTGCTTTTTTGTTTGCCGAAACAAAAAATCCTAAAGTTTTAATTTTGACGGATGAAATGATAAAAGCGGATTCGACACAAGAACATGGTGAGCCTTATTATTTCAAAGGGGTTTACTATTATAATATTGGCGATAAAAATAAAGCTCTTGAATTTTTTAATAAAGCAATTATTAATGATAAATACCTGGCAGATGCATGGATTGAAAAAGGAAAAACACTGTTTGAATTAAATCAAACCGCCGGTTCCAAAGCAACTTTTTTAAAACTGATCGAAATATCTCCGGATAATGCAGATGCTTATTACTGGTTAGGAAAATGTGAGGAGGCCGCCGGTAATAAAGTGGAAGCAAATATAAATTATCAAAAAGCTTTTGCATTGGATAAGACAATGACCGAAGCAAAAGAAGCTGTTGATA
>JANOFP010000433.1:0-1704 GCA_031413675.1 Bacteroidota bacterium | reverse complement strand
GGCGAACCAAAAAATAAATTCTCTTCCCGTATAGATCGGGATCAGGTGAATTCAGATACCTGATGAGTGAATCATACTCTTTTATTTTTTGTTCCTTGCTGTTCAGATAGCGGGCAATAAATACTGTATCAGATTTAAGGTCTTCAATAAATGACCGGATGTATTTTTTTTCCCGGTCTTTCTCAATCTTATGCTCCAACTGATACTCTGCTAAAAACCCGCAGAACACAGCAAGAAATAACATTATAAACTCCCAGAAATAATGGGTCCATTTTTTTCGGGCGGTGTGGGCATGATGGTGCACTTCCATATATGATTTTATTTTATGTGATATTCTTTTTTAATTAAACCAATCAATCGCTCTGCACTTTGTGCTATAGATTGATAACCTCTCTTATTCTGGATGGTAGTACTTTTCAGGTAGCTAATAAAATTGAGATATTCATTCAGGTATTCCGTATTAATTGTATAACTCAAATTATCTGTTTCATTTCCATCAAATATTGCTGTGGTTGTTCTGTACTTTATTAAAAGTTCCTGTGCGGTAAATATATTCTGGAGAAAATCTTTTCCTTTTTCTTGCAGGGTAATGTATCCTTCTTGCCAAAACCCGGCTCTTTGCCACATCAAATCATAAGCAGCAATAGAATCCCTCACATTTTTTTTGCGTATCAAACGTAAACCACCTGCGTTTTTAAGCTGGTCAATGGTTGTAATGTTTCTTGAGTAATACCTGTCCCAGAGTGTCCTTCTCATATTCCGCAATAAGGCACCGGGAACTTTTTTTGTGTTAGGATTTGTTTCAAAATAAAAAAAGACTGAATCTATGGCACTCAGCCTTTGATCTTTCAGCGGAAAGCCATAATTCAGGTTGACGGTGTCATTTTCCAAATCATAGATTAGGGATTTCATATATTGCTTTTCCCTGTCCTTTTCTATTTTATGTTCTAACTGATACTCTGCTAAAAAACCACAGAATACAGCGAGAAACAACATTAAAAACTCCCAGAAATAATGGGTCCATTTTTTTCGGGCGGTATGGGTGTGGGCATGTACTTCCATAAAGTATGGGTTATTTTTTCTTTGGTTTATTCGTCAATAATTTTTTCGCATTTTGGCTGCTCACTACTTTCTTTCCTGTTTTTGCTTCAATGGCTTTTCTTGTATTACCGGCAATAGTGCCGCCTTGTTTTGCAATGATTTTATTCTCATCAAGATTTTTTGGCTTTTTCTCCTTGCTTATTTCTGTGGTGGTGGCTTCGGCAAGCATGTTAAGTACAAGCTCAAGATTGGTCATATTGTCCCGCAGGTTTTCTTTCTTCAGATTTTTATGCTGCTTGTATTGCTTTACTGTTTTACCACTCCAAGCCTGGGTAATGATGTCGGTTAATGTGGCAAACTCCTGTCCCTTCTTTACACCCCGGTTTTCCCATTCATCAGTTAGTTCCTTTCTTACTTCAATACTTTTTAGTCGTTGGTTAATCCATTCTTTACTGTAACCAAGTTTCATGTAATTTTCCATTGCTCTGTCAATACTTTTTTCAGGATCCTGGCTTTCTTCTACTCTTTCATAGCCCACTTTTGCAAGCCACTGTTTAAACGGTTCTGCCTTTGGCGATGGAATGGATTGGATAAGGCGAAAGAGTTGTTCGGTGTCTGCTACATCGGTTTCTCTCATTTTGCCGTCTTCGGCTTCCATTTTCA
>JANOFP010000432.1:0-9868 GCA_031413675.1 Bacteroidota bacterium | reverse complement strand
GGCGATACGAGTTTATTATTATTTGGTGAACGCATAACACCCAACCAGCATAAACTGGTGAAAGAATTTGTGCTGCTTGATAATTTTTATGTTGATGGAGAAGTAAGTGCTGATGGCCATAATTGGACTATGGGTGCTTATGCAACGGATTTTTTAGAAAAAAACTGGCCAACGGATTATGGTGGCAGAGGAGGAACTTATAGTGCAGAAGGAAGAAGAGAAATAGCAAATAATAAAGGGGGCTTTATCTGGAATCAATGTAAAAAAGCTGGAGTGAGTTACCGGTCGTATGGTGAGTTTGTTGATGGTGCCAGGGCAAATGTTATGGAATTACAAAATCATTTCTGTAAAGAATATATTGGCTGGAATCTGAGTGTAAAAGATACCTCACGATTTTATGTATGGAAAAAAGATTTTGATTCGCTGATGAAAATTAATAAAGTGCCGCAGTTTAATTCACTTCGCATGGGAAATGATCATACCGAGGGATTACGAAAAGGGAAAGCAACACCCTTTGCACAGGTAGCCGATAATGATTTAGCTGTTGGTATGTTAGTAGAATATTTAAGTAAAAGCCCGATATGGAAAGAGACGGCAATTTTTATTGTGGAAGATGATGCACAGAACGGACCTGATCATGTAGATGCACACCGCACCACGGCATACTTAGCTGGAGGATTTGTAAAAAGAAAATTTATTGATCATACGATGTATTCTACTTCTTCTATGCTGCGGACAATGGAGTTGATTCTCGGCATTCCTCCTATGACGCAGTATGATGCTGCAGCCGAACCGATGTGGCGTTGTTTCACTTCAACTGCAGATCTTACACCATTTGTTTCACTTCCATCAAATATTAATCTCAACGATAAAAATGTAGCTATAAATAAATGGCAGCAGAAAAGTGAGACATTTAATTTTGCAAAAGAAGACAGTGCACCCGATTTGGAATTCAGCGAGGTGATTTGGTACGCGGTAAAAGGCGATGGTGTTTTATTTCCCGGTCCACGGCGTTCTGCCTTTTTGAAAGTGAAAGAGAAGGAAGATGACGATGATTGATTTTTTTTCACGCCAAGACAGCAAAGTTTAAATACAAAAGTTGCAAAGATTTCTTAGCGGCATAGCGATACCTTGGCGACTTTGCGTGAAATATTAAGTAAGTATTTTCTTCAGATACGCTACCTGTCCTGCATGATAAATATTATGCTGTATCAAACCATTCAGCATAAACCGATAATTGAACTTGCGGTTTGGAACTATCTCTTTTAAAAAAATATCTTCTTTTTCAGAAAGTATCTGAACTATTTTTTTATGAATTGATTTTAATTCTTCCATTCCTTTTTTCCATGAATGTTTTTTTGGATCAATATTTCTCCAGTCATTTTCTTCAATAACTTTTAATTCATCAGCAGATCTGTTTTCAAGATTTGCTAATGTAAACTCAGCCCAGGTATTCATATGCCAGAGTAGTTCTATTAAAGAATGATCTGTATCCTTAGTTTTGGTAGATACAGTTGCTTCATCAATTTCATCCAGCAGATTATATACTGCACGGCCAAACCAGGGTTCGCCGGATAATGTGTTTTCAAGGTTGTTGATGATGGATAGTAATTCTTTATTCATACTATGAAGATAAAAAAAACTTGCTTAAACTATTTTCAACACAGAATCACAGAGAAACGGAGGAACACAGAGATTTCGTTCTTATATTTATCCAATAAAAAATTCAATGGCTGGGAGACAGTCAAAATATCTAAAAAAACAAAATGAAGTATTTAATAGCGAACCTCATTTTTATATTTTCAATACAGGTAAGCTCACAAAATAATAATCAGCAACCTGATTTTCTGGTAAAGCCCTACCTGCAAATTGGCAACGCACCAAAATCACAATCATTACAATTGCTTTGGCATACAGCAGAAACAGCTGAATGGTTAGTTGAGTATAATACCGGTTCAGGAACTAACTGGATGAAATCTGAAAATCAAACCACTTCAATAATTGACGTTACAAGTATAGAAACATTTAAAGTTTATAATGCTTCATTCGCTTTCCTGGTTCCCGGAAGTTCATTTAAATACAGGGTTTCAAAAAATGGTAAAGTTGTTTTTACCGCTGAAGCAAAAGCCTTGAAATCATTTGAACAATCTTATCGTTTTGTAGTTTCCGGCGATATGGGGGCAGGTACTAAACAAGCAGGTCAGATAGCAAATGGGATTTATAAATCAAACCCGGATCTTGTTGCTATTGCCGGTGATATTGTTTACAACCAGGGTTTGATTTCTGAATACAAAAGAAAATTCTGGCCTGTTTTTAATAAGGATAATGTAGATTCATCCGGTGTGCCGTTAATGCGTTCAATCCCTTTTGTGGCAGCGGTAGGCAACCATGATGCAGACACAAGGGATTTAGATAAATATCCTGATGCGTTGGCGTATTATCATTTTTGGGATCAGCCATTAAATGGCCCGATTGGAAAGGAAGGCGGCGCTATTGTTCCATTATTAAAAGCATCAGATGCAAATAGAAAAACCTTTCTGGATGGGGCCGGTGAGAAATATCCACGCATGACAAATTTTTCTTTTGATTATGGCAATGCACACTGGACGGTTATAGATTCAGATACATATGTTGATTGGACTGACTCTACATTAAAAGATTGGGTAATTAAAGATTTGGAAAAAGCAAAAGATGCTGTTTGGCGTTTTGTTCTATTTCATCATCCGGGTTTTAATTCTTCGAGAGTACACTTTGAACAACAGCAAATGCGGTTGCTTGCGCCTATTTTGGAAAAAGGAAATGTTGACGTTGTATTCAGTGGTCATGTACATAATTACCAGCGCAGCTTCCCCATGCGGTTTGTTCCGGATAGAAATGGTATTCCGCTTTTTGGCGGCACAGATAACAGGGTGCCGAGGGGAAGATTAGTTAACGGCAAGTGGACATTGGATAAAAAATTTAATGGAAAGGGTAATAAAAAACCCAACGGAGTAATTTATATAGTTACAGGTGCAGGCGGCCAGGGATTATATAATCCCGAACAGCAAAAGGATAAAGACAGCTGGCAAAAATTTACGAATAAGTTTGTATCAACTATTCATTCGTACACTGTAGTGGATATAAAGGGAAACAGTTTGACGCTTCGTCAGGTAGATGTAAATGGTAAAGAGGTTGATAGGTTTAAGATTACAAAATGAGTTACTGTTACCACAGATTTTAAGATATGGCTACAACCCATCAAAAAAATTATTTACTCAAATACATACTCCTGTCTTTATACAACTGTCTGAAGTAAGGATCTCTCAAATCTTTTATAAACCGTATGGCTTCACCGGTACTTTTCATTTCAGGGCCAAGCTCTTTACTTACCCCAGGAAATTTATTAAATGAGAATACAGGTTCTTTGATAGCAAATCCATTCAACTTTTTTTCAAATGTAAAATCCTTCAGCTTATGAGTGCCGATCATTATTTTAGTGGCGATATTCAGGTAGGGTATCTGGTATGCTTTAGCAATAAATGGTGTGGTTCGGCTGGCTCTCGGGTTGGCTTCTATCACAAATACTTTATCATTCTTTATTGCAAACTGAATATTTATTAAGCCTTGTATTTTTAATTCCCTTGCAATTTTTTCAGCATACTCTTCCATCGTATGTACCACCATTGGTGTAAGATTGAATGCAGGCAGCACCGCATTACTATCACCGCTATGTATGCCAGCAGGTTCTATATGCTCCATCACACCCATCACATGAAAATCATCGCCATCAAAAATGGC
Organism: Bacteroidota bacterium; assembly: GCA_031413675.1. Classification (GTDB taxonomy): domain Bacteria; phylum Bacteroidota; class Bacteroidia; order Chitinophagales; family Chitinophagaceae; genus VBAR01. The sequence continues at coordinate 6,091 of JANOFP010000432.1, read as the reverse complement.
ATCTATCTCAGCTTCCTGGCAGCGGTCAAGAAAATGATCTACAAGAATTTTATTTCCGGGCAAATGTTTTAATAAACTCACTACGGCTTTTTCCACTTCTTCATCATTCAAAACAATCCGCATTCTTTGTCCGCCTAAAACATAAGAAGGGCGAACCAGGACAGGATAACCAACTTTATTTGCTACTACTATTGCTTCATCCACACCTTCGGCTGTTCCATAGTCTGGATATGGAATGTCTAATTCTTTCAATCTGTCACTAAATCGGCCGCGGTCTTCGGCAATATCTAAACTGTCATACGAAGTGCCAATAATTTTAATTCCTTTTTTATGTAAACGTTCAGCAAGTTTCAAAGCAGTTTGTCCGCCGAGTTGTACAATCACACCATACGGCTGTTCATGTTCTATAATTTCCCATATATGTTCCCAATACACAGGCTCGAAATATAGTTTATCGGCCATATCAAAATCGGTACTCACAGTTTCAGGATTACAGTTCACCATGATGGATTCAAAGCCACATTCTTTTATTGCCAGCAGTCCATGCACGCAGCAATAGTCAAACTCAATACCCTGACCAATTCTGTTAGGGCCGCTGCCGAGTACAATAATTTTCTTTTTATCAGAAACCTTTGATTCATTTGAGTTGAGCAGTCCCCCCCCTTCGGGGGAGTTAGAGAGAGCTTCGAAAGTAGAATAGAAATAAGGAGTCTTTGCTTCAAACTCAGCACTACAGGTGTCCACCATTTTAAACACTCTTGTTATTCCTGCTGCTTTTCTTTTTTCATACACTTCATCTTCACTTGCATCATTCATAATGCGGCTCAGTTGTTCATCACTGAAACCATTTACTTTGGCTTCTTTCAGCAAATCAAGAGGCAGCGTATCTAATTTATATTTAGCAATCTTCTTTTCAATCTCACATATTTTTTGAATTTCGTATAGAAACCAACGATCAATACCATTAGTAGCTTTTGAAATCGTATTCACACTTACACCCATCATCAATGCATCTTTAATACGAAAGATGCGATCCCATTTCGGCGTTTTAATATGTTGTAAAATTTCTTCGGCATGTAACATGCTTTTTCCATAATAACCCAGGCCAACTGCATTGTTTTCCAAACTCTGACAGGCTTTTTGAACAGCTTCGGTAAAACTTCTGCCAATCGCCATTACTTCTCCGACACTTTTCATTTGCAAACCCAATGTGTCATTTGCTCCTTTAAATTTATCAAAATTCCAGCGGGGAATTTTTACTATCACATAATCCAACGCCGGTTCAAAAAATGCTGAGGTTGTTTTGGTAATCTGATTTTCCAGTTCATCTAAATAATATCCAATAGCAAGTTTAGCAGCAATCTTTGCAATGGGATAGCCTGTTGCTTTACTTGCCAATGCCGATGAGCGACTTACTCTCGGATTAATTTCTATTGCAATAATTTCTTCTGTATCCGGGTTCAGTGCAAACTGTATATTACAACCGCCAGCAAAATTTCCTAAATCCCGCATCATCATTATTGCAGTATTGCGCATCAGTTGCATAGCCGTATCACTAAGTGTCATTGCCGGTGCTACGGTTATTGAATCACCTGTATGCACACCCATGGGGTCAAAATTTTCTACTGAACAAATAATACAAACATTATCATTTGCATCACGCAAAAGTTCCAGTTCAAATTCCTTCCAGCCCAGTACTGCTTTTTCAACCAATACCTCGTGAATGGGGGAAGCTTGCAATCCACGATTCAATGCTTCATCCAGTTCATCCTTATCATGCACAAAGCTGCCACCAGTTCCTCCCAGAGTGAATGAGGGACGGATAACGAGTGGAAAACCTATTTCCTGCGCAAATTCTTTTCCCTCTAAAAATGAGTTGGCTGTTCTTGCTTGTGCTACAGGCACACCAAGCCGTAACATCCACTGCCGGAATTTTTCACGGTCTTCAGCTTTATCAATTGCTTTTATATCTACACCGATCAGCCGAACATTATATTGTTTCCACAAGCCAAGGTCTTCGGCTTCTTTAGCAAGATTCAAAGCTGTTTGACCTCCCATAGTTGGCAACACGGCATCTATATCATTTTCCTGAAGTATCTGTTCTATACTTTCAACAGTTAATGGTAAAAGATAAACACGGTCAGCCATCATAGGGTCGGTCATGATGGTGGCAGGGTTGCTGTTGATGAGAATTACTTTTATTCCTTCTTCCCGCAAACTTCTTGCTGCCTGGGTGCCGGAATAATCAAACTCACAAGCCTGGCCGATAATGATGGGGCCTGAACCAATAATAAGTACCGATGTAATTGAATTGTCTTTTGGCATTTTATGTTTTTAAAGTCTCCCGATTTTTTTGGAGATTTAGGGAGGCTATAAATTGCGCAAATCTAAGGGAATGCAGGGGCTTTGAATTGATTAAACGGAAAATTTTTTCAGATAGGTTTTCCCCAATACTACCTGTTATACTAATTCGATTTATTATTTCGTTCGTTTGGGTCGGTATAATACCGAGAGCCAAAATGAATATTACTTTTCGGCGATTTTGAAAGGCGATTCGGTATTAGCTAGAAAAACTTTTTTGGTTTCTCCATCTTTCTGTAATTGAGTTTGTAAACATCGTCATAAATTTCTTTTTTTTCCAACATCAATTCTCTGATTTTTTGTTTAAGGGCATCGTTCGATTGCCAGCGGGGTGTTCTTCCATAAAATCCATCGGTGATAGTGCGAACCTGCATGGTATCATTCTTTACTGAAAAAGGTGACAGGTAATATATTTTTGTTGTTCTTATTTCTGGTTCTTTCTTTTTTCGGGGAATAATTTCTACGATAGATGTAGCGATATTAAAAAAAAGCTGGTTATCTATTTTTGAAGTAAAACCGGTGAAGTATGCTGTATCTGGTAAAATCATATCTCCTTTTATAGCTTTACCGTAACGGATAATTTTATAAGTACTGTCCGTCTCCTTTTCTATTTCCAAAGCCTCTATTCCAAAATAATCACTTCCATCTTTTATGATGCCATACCAAAAACCCAGCAAGGATGAATCAATGGCTCCGGTTGGTCTTTCATCAAGCGGTATCGGGCTTTCATAGGGGCAACCGCTGAGGATAAAACTAAGATAGATGAGTTGTGTAAAATAAATAAACCGCTTCAAGCTGAAAAGATAATAATAAATGATTTGTTGTAGAGTTTAAATTTATGGACGGTTGTGTAAGCTTTATATTTCTATTTCACCTGGATAGTTTTTTTTAAAGAAAGAACTTAACTAATATCTTTTTTTATTGCAATGAAAAATTAAGTGAATAGGTTTTAAGTTTGCAGATAACTCTAAATGAATTTCAAAAATGCATTTTTTCAATACTATTTTATTTCGTTTCATCGTTTACCTTTCAAGATATACGGGAACTTATTTATTTATCACTTCTTTTGCTTTCTCACAACCTACAAAATACCCTCAGCATTATTTTCGTAATCCACTAGATATTTCCATGGAACTTGCTGCCAACTTTGGCGAGCTTCGGCCAAATCACTGGCATATGGGATTGGATATAAGAACCAATCAAAAAGTAAACCTGCCTGTGTATGCTGCAGCCGATGGTTATATCGCATATGTGGGTATAAGACCGCAAAGCTTTGGAAGATTTATCATCATCAATCATCCCAATGGCTATTCAACTTTATATGCACACCTCAATGATTTTTTTCCGCTGTTGCATCAGTATGTTTTACAAAAGCAGCATGAAATGGAATCCTGGGCCGTTGAACTCGAAATAGAAAAAGAAAAATTTCCAGTACATAAAGGACAGTTTATTGCATACAGTGGAAATACAGGCGGATCGCAGGGGCCGCATTTGCATTTTGAAATCAGGGAAACAAAAACAGATAAAAGTGTGAATCCTCTGCTATTTGGTTTTTCAGTTGAAGATGAAGTGCCCCCAACAATATATAAATTGGCGATGTATGACCGCAGTGTCGGTACTTACTATCAAACGCCAAAATTCTTTCCAGTAAAAAAAACAGACAACGGTTATATTCTACCTAAAATTCCAGTTGTAAGAACAGGATTGAATAAGTTAAGTTTTGCAATACAGGCATTTGATCGGTTCTCTGGTTCGCAAAACCCAAATGGAATCTATACAGCAAGATTATTTAAGGACGAAGAACGTATTTCAGAATTTATTTTAGATAAAATTGATTATGTAGAATCAGAGTATATCAATGCGCAGATTGACTACCGGTTTTATAAATCAGGCAAAGGTTATTTACAGCATATTTCTCCGTTGTCGGGAGATGTCCGTAGCGTTTATCATGTCTATAACGAAGACGGAACAATACTTCTTAACGATACCTTGCAACATTTAATAACAATTGAAATAGGTGATGCCGCAAAAAATTTTTCAACTTTGAATTTTAAAATTCAATATGATGATAGTTTAAGTGTAAGTAAATACAAGCGTCCTGCTGAACCAGGTTTTATACCCAACTATGTAAATGTTTTTGAGAAAACCGATTTTGAAGCATATCTGCCGGAAGGTTGTATTTATGATACTATACAGTCGGTTTATTACCGAAGCAATGCTGTAAGTGTAAATGCTGTTTCTGCATTGCATCAATTAAATGATAATTCGTTTCCGGTACATGAAGAAATTAGCATCCGGATTAAACCGACAAAAGAGATAAGACCCGAATGGGTAGATAAAATTTTTATTCAGAGAAATGGTAGTAATGCTGTAATAAAACCCATGTGGGAAATAAATAATTCTGAAAAATGGCTTTCATTTAAGTCAGGTGCATTTGGTTCATTTGTGGCATTGCTTGATCTGGCTCCACCCATTTTAAATTCGATAGGATCGAAAGACACAATTAATCTTAGCGCCGCTTCAAGAATACTCTTTTCACCAACTGATATTTCAGGTATAAAAAATTTCAGAGCTGAACTTGACGGTAGCTGGCTGCTCTTTACAAATGATAAAAGTCGTAACTGGATTTATAATTTTGATGAACGATGTCCGTATGGTGTTCATCATTTAAAAGTAATGGTAGAAGATTTGGTTGGTAACAGAACAATAAAAGAATGGTGGTTTAAGCGGCTGCCATATACGCCACCTGTAAAAAAGAAAAAAGGTAGTAACAAGAAGAAAGTTGTAAGTGGTAAAAAGAAAACTATAAAAAAGAAATAAGTATCAAATGGTAACACTTAAAGAAGGAGACAAGGCGCCAGCATTCTCTGGTAAAGACCAGGACGGGAATAAAACTTCTTTGTCAGATTATATAGGAAAGAAATTGGTTTTGTATTTCTATTCAGAAGCTGGTTCGCCAACGTGCACCATTGAAAGCTGCAACTTGCGGGATAATTATTCTTTGCTTAAGAAAAAAGGATTTGAAGTAGTGGGTGTAAGTCCTGATGATGAGAAAAAGCAAAAGAAGTTTGAAATAAAATACAAACTGCCTTTTCCATTAATTGCAGATACGGAAAATAAAATAACGGAGACTTATGGTGTAAAAGATATGAAAAAACTTTTTGGCCGTGAGTATATGGGCATCCTTCGCACTACTTTTATTATTGATGAAAAAGGAATAATCCGGAAAATTTTTACCAAACCAAAAAATAAGGCACATGCCGAAGAAATAATAAATGACTGGAGCCAGAGTTGATTTACTAGAATGATCTGAGAATGATTTCTCTTTTTATCAGGCTTACTGGTTTATTCAACCAGCAATCTTATCTTTAAAATAAGATTTAAGCAACCAAATTGTTTTTAACTTCGATTATTTGTAAACAAAAAACTGATTGTATGAAGAAATTATATTTAGCACCATTATTTTTTATTGTCACAAATCTTAGTGCTCAAACTACAGATGACCTTTTGAAAGAAGATGAAAAAAAAGGAGAGGGTAAAACACCCGTTGTCATTTTTAATTCAGAGCGGATTATTAATGCCAATACCACTGAATTAGTAGGTAAAGGCAAAATGGATTTTAAAGTAACTCACAATTTTGGTGATGTAGGCGGCAGCCTTGGCGGTCTCAAAAATTTTTTCGGATTAGATAACACCACCGATGTACGAATTGGTTTTGCTATTGGGTTGG
>JANOFP010000431.1:0-6126 GCA_031413675.1 Bacteroidota bacterium | reverse complement strand
TACAATTAATAGGCAAAAATTAAACTGTCCTATTTTTTCTCTTAATAATATAGCAGTCTGATTTAATGCAACTACCCACAATATATCGGGCAAATAATTTCTTATAATAGCATAGAATGGAATATCAGCAGCTATCTGGTGATTATTATTTGTAATCCCCAACATTTTAAAAAAATAGATACCCGGACTGAACAACCAGTAGATTAGTAACCCAGATAGTAATAATCCAATAATAAAGAATAATTGAAATGCTGTAGACAAATGTTGATATCTTATTTTTTCTATCATTATATCAAGACAAAAATTTTAATTTTTTCTAAGCAACTCAGGTACTGTTCCTTTTTCGGGACGATAAACAACACCATTTTCCTGCAATATCGATTGTAGTTCTTTTGTATTTAGATAAAGTCTTTGCCAGGGACCCTCCCGATTAGAATCAATCATCTCAAACCAGGTTTCTCCGTTATGATTAAATGTTTTTGTAAGCACAACCTCATGCCCGGCACCTAAATTTCCATTATAAGGAGCAACATTTATCATGATAGTTCTTCCACCCTTAAGAGTTTGTTCAAAATCTTTGCTTTTTATTATTTCAACCTGGCCAAATGCTTCTGTAAGCATCAGAACTTCGCCGCCAATCAGCCCACCATCCATAAATACTTTTTGAGGATCTTTCCGGTATTCTTCATTTCGCCACTCTCCTTCAGTTATTAATTTAATGGCTCTTGCCGCCACTACACTATACGGCAAACCGGCTGCATTTGCTAACGCAAAAACAGCACAGTCACCTGTTGATTGCTTACCTGCTCCGGGTAAACCAGGACCGACTCCACCATTTGCTTTTTCTTTGAGTTCAGTATTTTCACCACGTTGACGAATAGTTGACCAATCAGAAGCAATTTGAAGACTATTTACGATCGAATCTCCATCCACTCCTAATTTATTTAAAGCAGTATCCAGACGGGTTATCTCCTCATCAGACCAACCAAGCTTTTTTGCCAGATCAGTCATACTTTTTTTTATATGTTGTACATACTTTGCATCGGCTTCAGCTATTGAAATTTCTTTTTTATACTCCCTTATCTGCCTTTTTAAAGTCGCTTCATCATTATCAATCTGAGCCATCATACTCTTGCATTGATTGATCAATTCTATATTATCTTCCGCAATCTTTTTCCCTGTACAGGTTGTATTAAATTGTTTTGTCAATTCCTGCAAAGCATTTAATCGTGTAGTTAAAATTTCCTTTTGTGTATTGAACATCTCCTTTTCCTGAGCAGAAAGAATACCGGGCACATCAGGTATGTCAAAATCACCAGCTGACTGTCCATTAGAAAAGATGCCGGAAAAAATGCCGAAAAACAGTAACAAGCTATTTCTAAAATAAAATCTCATTGAATAGCATTTATGATTTTATTGACCAGGAATTTTCTTTTCTCCAAACGTCACATATTTCTTTACTGCCTCTTCATCTTTCTGTGCCAGAGTTTTTTCAGTTGATTTAGTGTTCCAGAGTTGACCTTTTACTGTCTGTTGTTCCTCTATAGCTTTGGTATATTTTGCAAACTCCTCTTTTGGAGCTGTTTTACCTGAATAATTTTTTTTGTAGTCATCTATAGTCTTAGTAAGCACATCATCTTTTTGTTTGAGTTTTTCAACTTCCTGCTTTACCTCTTTTATTTTTACCTGCCGGGCCTGGTATTCCTTATCATTTTTTGATAAATATTCTCTTGCGGCTTTATCTTGTGCAGGGGTAATAGTGCCCCCGAGTTTTACATCGGGAATAGAACCCCGGTAATCACCTTTTGTATCAAAAGCTTTTGTGCTCTTCTCTTTCATTATTTCTTTATTGCCGCTTTGTAATCCTTCCTCGGTATTTTTTTGATTGCTGATGGCTTCTGCAGTTGTACTTTTAACGCTGATAGTTTTCTTTTCTTCTTCCCGCTTTTTTAATTCTGCCTGGCGTCTGTCTTCTTCTTCTTTTGCCTGTTTTTCGAGCAATGCTTTTTTGTCAGCATCTTCTTTTTGTTTTCTTATCGCTGCCTGTTGCAGTTCACTTTGCTGTTGCGATGCTTTTAAATTGTATTGTGCGTCTTCATTATCGGGTTCATAGTCCAGAGATTCTTTAAACCATTTTATGGCACAATTCCAGTCTTTCTTATTATAACAATCTATACCCTTATCATTGGCATCTTCTGATGCTTCTTTCAGGTCTTTTTCTTCACGCCGTTTTTTTAATTCCTCTGGGCTTGGTCCTTGGGGAATTACAGGAGTTGAACTACATAGGTAATTATGAACAGCACAGGTATGCTGACGGGCAGTTTCATATACTGTGTAAGGCCCTTTGTTGCAAAAACTGCAGTAATAAGTTATACTAACAACCCTTTGACAATCTCCATTTATCCATGCTAAAAGCAGGACAAACAATGAGAACAGTTTAATAAAGATGATTTTTCTCATAACAAAATTTTTTAAAAAAAATACACCCGGCAATAAACCTTTCACTAAATTACTAAAATAAATTGTTTGTCAAACCTGTTAAATTTCAACTATGGGTCGTATTTCTACTAAATTATGGATCCAGCCAAATCTAAGGATGCGAACTATCTTTGATATTACATTGATGTTTCTTTGTAAAATTTGGTTTTATACGTTCTACAAAACCTTGCATTACGATGATGTCGCAGTTGAATTCTATTAAACTTGAATCTAACAAAATCTCTCAGAATTTCTTTCCTTAAATTTGCCCACATGCAACTTACAGAAGTAACTACCCCGCAACTTGCAAAAGAATTTATTCAGGCAAATATTGAACTGAATAAAAACAACCCTGCCTGGATCCGCCCATTGGATAAAGATGTGAATGAAGTATTTGATGAGAAAAAAAATAAATCATTCCGTTTCGGGGAAATTATCCGTTGGGTATTAAAAGATAAAGATGGAAAACTGATTGGCCGTATCGCCGCATTTGTAAATAAAAAATATAAAAATAAAGGTGATGAACAACCTACAGGTTGTGTTGGTTTTTTCGAATGTATTAACGATCAGTCTGCAGCCGATATGTTGTTTGACGTAGCAAAACACTGGTTGATACAAAAAGGAATGGAAGCCATGGATGGACCGGTCAATTTTGGCGAACGGGATCGGTGGTGGGGGTTGGTGGTAAAAGGAAATGATAAAACACCGATGTACTGTATGAATTTTAACCCCGCTTATTATGTTACACTTTTTGAAAACTATGGTTTCAAAAATTTTTATACCCAGTTATGCTTTGGAATGCCGGTAAACACCCGGATACAGGAAAAATTTTATACCCGCCATGCCGACTGCAATAAAGATCCAAATTATAAAGCACTGCATATAAAAAAAAATCAGTTAGAAAAATTTGCTGATGATTTTACTATCATTTACAATAAAGCCTGGGCCGGACATGGTGGGTTAAAAGCATTGGATAAAAAAGTGGTTGTAAAAATGTTTCAGTCCATGAAGCCGATAATGGATGAACGCATCAGTTGGTTTGCATATTATAAAGATGAACCGATAGCCATGTGGGTTAATCTGCCAGACCTGAATCAATGGTTCAAATATCTGAATGGAAAATTTGATCTGTTTCATAAATTAAAATTCCTTTGGATAAAAGCAACAAAGCGTTGTAATAAATTTACGGGTCTCGTATTTGGTGTAGTCCCGGAGTTTCAGGGAAAAGGTGTGGATTCTTATATTATTATTGAAGGATGCAGGGTGATTCAAAACCTAACCATAAACGAGAAAGGAGAATATAAAGTTGGCAAATGTATATATGATGAATATGAAATGCAATGGATTGGTGAGTTTAACCCGAAGATGGTTAATGTAGCTGAGAGCTTAACACCCATCCACAATAAGATACTATCTACATACCGTTATTTATTTGACAGGACTAAAGAATTTAAGCGGCACCCTATTGTGTAAGATTAAAACTTAAATGAATAACCCAGTTGCATTGTAAAATAAAGTCTGCTTCCATTTCGTAAAGGATATTCATACGTATCTATTTCGTCTGCTATTTTCCTGTAGTCAGCAAACCTGGATTTTGTTCCAATGCTGACAGTTCCTTTTATACTTAACCCGCGGAATTTATTTTTCTTTTCAGGAAATAATACCCCGCCTGATATAGCGCCAATTAAATTCAGTTTTCCATATTCTTTTATTATGCTGAAATTATTCTCAACCAGGGGGTCTCCATCTTTTCTTAAAAACTCCCCAAATCTTCTTAATAAAATTCCTGAGTACGATCTGCCTTCGGTTGTAAAACTAACAAGGTACCTGCCTCCAGCCGAAAAATCTATATAGGGCATTATTTTTTCATTTCCCGGAAAACTTAGCCTGACTAAATACGTCAATTGCCAACTTTCGTAAAACACCCTGAAATTATTTATTTTTTTTACCCCAAAGTAATGATGCATAAAATCAAACCCTTTCCATACCGGGGAACTGATTTTATTTTGTTTTCTGAATAAAAAACAATGCCCGCTGCCATAACCAATGGATGGTTGCCGGGCAGTAATATAAACATCGCTTTGTAAAATCTGCGTACCCGCATTTACAGTCCACCATGTATCACTTGGGGTTCTTGCCTTCTTTTTCTTCTGCGCAGCAAGCGGCAAAAATGGCAAAAATAATATTACAGCAAAAACAATTTTACGCATGGCTGGTGGTTTAAAAGATTTGCTTTGCAATGTTAACCTAACTCTTACATTTGCACAAGAGGTAATTGATATATGGAACGTTTTATTGTATCAGCACGCAAATACAGGCCACAGTTGTTCGACTCCGTCGTAGGTCAGTCGCATATCACTACCACATTAAAAAATGCAATTTTAAATAATCATCTTGCTCATGCATTTTTATTTTGTGGTCCACGGGGTGTAGGCAAAACCACCTGCGCCAGAATTCTTGCAAAAACAATTAATTGCGAAACACCGACTAAAGAAGGTGAAGCTTGTGATAAATGCCAGAGTTGTACATCCTTTAATGATGGCGCATCTATGAATTATTTTGAATTGGATGCAGCTTCAAATAATTCGGTGGAAAACATAAGAGAGCTTGTGGACCAAATTCGTTTTGTACCACAAAGCGGAAGATATAAAGTGTATGTAATCGATGAGGTACACATGTTAAGTACATCTGCATTCAATGCCTTTTTAAAAACGTTGGAAGAACCTCCCTCCTACGCAATATTTATTTTAGCTACTACCGAAAAACATAAAATACTTCCCACCATACTCAGCCGTTGCCAGATTTTTGATTTTAAAAGAATCACAATGAAGGACACGGTTGATCATTTAAGCAGTATTTGTAAAAAAGAAAAAATAAAAGCCGAGAAACCTGCATTGCAGTTGATGGCGCAGAAAAGTGAGGGTTGTTTGCGTGATGCCCTGAGCATTCTGGATAAAATAGTAAGTTTTACGAACGGAGATGTAAACTATGCAAACACGCTAGAGCATCTGAATATTTTGGATGAAGATTATTATTTTAAACTAATTGAAAATATGCAGCAGCAAAATCTTTCCGGTGCTATGCTGCTGTATGATGATATAAACCGAAAAGGTTTTGAAGGCGATATGGTACTGAATGGTTTTGCCGAATTCATCCGGAACCTGTTGGTATGTAAAGATGAAAAAACAGCCAACCTGATGGAAGCGGTAGAGGCATTTAAAGAAAAATATATTTCAACAGCAAAAATTATGAATGCACCTTTTCTTATCAGTGCATTAAATATTTTAAATGAATCAGAAATAAATTATAAAGCAGCCCGCAACAAACGGCTGCATGTAGAACTTGCTATTATCAAACTCTGCTACCTGCACCAGGCATTAGAACTAACAGCTGAAACGAATGGCTTAAGTAAAAAAAAACTGATTGATGCTGATAAGCCGGTTGCATTTAGAAATATCCAACCCATCGAAGTACACACTTCAAAGCTTAATGTACGCCAGCCTGATAGTTCCTCCAGACTTGAAGCAAAACTGATTATAGAAACTTCGTCAAAACGAAATGAACCTGTATTAAGTTTGGTAGAAGAAGAAATGATTGAACAATCAGGAAATCTCCAATCAACAAGTTCCAACCAGCAACCATCCTACG
>JANOFP010000430.1:0-4900 GCA_031413675.1 Bacteroidota bacterium | reverse complement strand
ATTTCAAAATGGATATTCCGGCAACGATTTATCGGGAACCGGATGGGGATTGAAATGGGATTTTATCATTATACATATCACCGCTGCCATCCTGGTTTACTCCATATACACCAATAACGGGTGTATCATTCTTAATTCTTTTTCTTGTTCCAATTACATAATCATTACCTGCTTCGGTGCCGTAATAGAATTGGGTAAACAAAGTTTCTGAATAGGCGGTAAAGCTTTCATGTATCCACATATCAGCCACATCTTTTGATGTAATATTATTAGCAAACCACTCATGCCCGCTTTCATGTATAATGATAAAATCCCATTTCAATCCCCATCCGGTTCCCGATAAATCGTTGCCGGAATATCCATTTTGAAATTTATTTCCATAGGCTGTTGCACTCTGGTGCTCCATACCCAGGTGCGGCGATTCAATTAATTTATATCCGTCTTCATAAAAAGGATAGGGGCCAAACCAATATTCAAATGCTTTCAACATCGGGTGTACATTCTGAGTAAATTGGGTTTTTGCTTTTTCCAGATTGTTATCCAGTACCCAATAGTTACAATTGAGCTTCCCTTTTTCGCCATCATAGATATCAGTCCAATTGGAGTATTTGCCAATGTAGGGAACGATATTATAATTGTTGATCGGATTTTTAACTTCCCAAATCCATGTGTTTGTACCATTGTTATTCAATTTTTTTTCAATCAGATTTCCATTACCAATTGCCGATAAAGAATCCGGAACTGTTATACTCAAAGATGCACCCAAATCGGGTTCATCACTCTGGTGATCTTTGCATGGATACCAAACGCTTGCTCCCAAACCCTGACAAGCTACACTCATCCACGGGTTTCCTTTCGCATCTTTTTTCCAGATCCATCCACCATCCCAGGGCGGGTTTATTGCTTCTCTGGGTTTGCCATAGTAGCTGATTTTTACAGAGTACGTTTTTAAAGAATTTGAGCCGGGCAAGGATGTTGTTTTAAAAACTGTTTTTCCAAAATCTATAAAATATACATTGCCTTCTCTCCGGTAATTTTTTATCTGAATATTATTTTCGGAAGTAATACTGTCTATTATAAGAGGTTCCTGTAAATCAATCTGCATTATTTTATCTGTACCGGGTTTTGCCCTGAAACTTATCCAAACATTTCCGGTAATCGTTTTGTTGTCATAATCTGGAGTTACATCAATGTCATACCGCATCACATCCCACCAATCCCTTCCAGCTCCGATACTTCCCCGCAGAGTATCCTGGTGTGTAAATTTTTGTTTTTGGTTTAAGGTTTGGGCGCCTACACAATTAATGATTAAAAATGAGTAATTAATAATTGCAGAAATCTTTAAAAAATATTTCACGATTGTAAATGTTTGAATTGTAAATTTAACCGTTCATCTTCAATATGCCCGTTAAAAATACAATAAGAGTTTTATTTTATTTCTTTTGCATTTTGTTTTGTACATCCTGTACCAGCAACAAAAAGCAATCTGAAAATATATTCCGTTACAATGAGCAAACAGGTATTGCCAGCCTCGACCCGGCTTTTGCAAAAAATCAATCTATCATGTGGGCTATTCATCAACTGTACAATACATTGGTGGAAGTGGATGCTCATTTGAATATTGTTCCTTCATTGGCAAAAAACTGGGAGTTTAGTGAAGATAGAAAAACGATAACCTTCCATTTACGCAACGATATTTTTTTTCATGCTGACGAAGCCTTTGTTAATAAAGAAAAGAGAAAGTTAGTAGCAGCAGATATCGTATATAGTTTTCAACGAATTCAGGATAAGAAAATAGCAAGCCCCGGCGCATGGATTTTTAATAATAAAGTGGATAGCATTAATGCGTTCACAGCAATTGATGACTCTACTTTTCAATTAAGATTATTAAAACCCTATAACCCGATACTTGGGATTCTTTCCATGCAGTACTGTTCAGTTGTGCCAAAAGAAGCAGTTGAGAAATACGGAGATCGTTTTCGCAGTCATCCTGTTGGTACAGGCCCATTTCAGTTTGTTGCATGGGAAGAGGGGCAGGCGTTGATTTTAAAAAATAATCCAAACTATTTTGAAAAAGATAGTTTGGGAAATAAACTGCCTTATCTGAATGGAATTAAAGTAAGTTTTTACGATAGTAAAGCAACTGAGTTTTTATTATTCAGACAAAAGCAACTTAGCTTCATCAACGATATTGATGCATCATTTAAAGATGAGGTACTTACCAAAAAAGGAATACTGCGTGAAAGCTGGGATAAAAAAATAGTTTTACAAACGAGTCCATATCTGAATGTGGAATATTTTGGGATACTGGTTGATTCCAATAATATGCTTGTAAAAAATTCTCCGTTGCGAATTAAGAAACTAAGGCAGGCAATTAATTATGGTTTTGACAGACGGAAAATGATTTTGAATTTGCGAAATTCTCTTGGTACACCCGCAGAGTCAGGTTTTGTACCAATGGGATTGCCATCTTTTGATTCGTCAATAGTAAGAGGCTATCATTATAATCCTGAAAAAAGTAAACAACTTTTAACTGAAGCCGGATTTGCGAATGGTAATAATTTGCCAGAAATAAAATTGCTGACCATTCCCATTTATGCAGATATGGCTGTTTATATTTCACGGCAGTTACAAGAAGTTGGAATTAAAGTGCAGGTGGAAGTAATACAGAAAGCGAGACTATTACAAATGACTTCTTCAGGGCAGGCTTTATTTTTTCGGGGTAGCTGGATAGCCGATTATCCGGATGCAGAAAATTATCTTTCAGTTTTTTATTCTAAAAACCCGGCACCACCAAACTATACCCGGTATAAAAACCTGCAGTTTGATTTGTTATTTGAAAAAGCATTGTTAGAAGAAAATGATTCTTTGCGGATGAGACTCTATCAACAAGCTGATCAGTTAATGATTGAAGATGCACCTGTTGTTCCTCTTTGGTATGATAAGGTGATACGATTAGTGCAACCCAATGTGATAGGGTTCAAGCCAAATGCTTTGAACTTATTGGAATTGAGAAAGACAAAAACTGAATAATATTTTTACCTGTTTTTTAATTTATCAGCAAACACTTTTCTAAACTTCTCTAGCTTGGGACGAATTACAATTGAGCAATAGGGATTTTTGTCTCCGTTCAATTCATTGTATTGCTGATGATAATCCTCAGCTTCATAAAATTTAGTAAATGCAGTTATTTCGGTAACGATTGGATTGTTGAATGCGCCACTCTTATCTAATTCAGCTTTATATTTTTCGGCTTTTTGTTTTTGCTCATCGTTGTGATAAAAAATTGCACTGCGGTATTGCGTTCCCTGATCTCCACCTTGCCTGTTCAATGTTGTTGGATCATGTGTTTCCCAAAAAACTTCAAGCAGTTCATCAAAAGTTATGACGGAGGTGTCATAGGTAATCTGAAGGCATTCAGCATGTCCGGTTTCATCATAACTTACCTGTTTATAGGTTGGGTTTTCAGTTTGCCCGCCGCTATAGCCAGACACAGCTGTGATCACACCTTTCAGCTCCTCAAAAATTGCTTCGGTACACCAAAAGCAACCATTAGCAAATGTGGCAACACCAGTTGCATTCAATTTTACAGTATCTTCTTTCATATTGTTTTTTGTAGTTGAATTGGTGGTTTGTTTTTTTGTACTTGTGTTTTGTGCACAGGAAAATAGAATAGCTGAAAAAATTACGGTTGCCGACAACACTGTTTTCATAATGATTGATTTCATTGATTGATTCTTAAATTATAATGCAATTTACGCAACAATGGCAAGTTTGGTTTGTAAACTGATAGACAATTAAGTCTTGTTTTAAAAATCTTAACAAGTTGAAAATTCAAAATAATTGAATGATTAGGATTGAAAATTGAATTGCGAAAGTTGAGTATTGAATATTCTGTTATTTTATGAACACTTTTCGCATGCTTATCAATGTTCAGTTTTGGATTTGAAAAAAAACGAAGCCTTACGGGGCTTCGTTCGTTATTTAATGAATCAGTAAGTAATCAACTATGAATATAACTTTGTAAATGTTCAATTGTTTCTTTCTGAGCCAGGATTGTTTCTTTTACCACATCACTCATTGAAATAATGCCCACCATTTCGCCACTATCAAAAACAGGCATATACCGGATATTTTTTTCACTCATCAGTTGCATACAATGATCAATCGAATCTGTTGGTGATACGGTTGGTAAATCGGCACTCATGATTTCACCTACCGTTGTTTCTGTAGAATTCTTTCCTTTTAGCATCACTTTTCTTGAATAATCTCTTTCGGTTACAATGCCGACATATTTATCATTTTCTTTTACCACCAGCGATCCAATATTTTCATCAGCCATTATTTTTAAAGCATCTAAAACTGTACAACCGGGATTTACAGATATCGATGCCCGGTTTTTACGGGCAAGTACTTTGGAAACCTTATTCATATTCAAGCTATTTTTCTAAAGTTAGGGAATCTGGCTTTCAAAAAAAAGAAGTTTTTATTTAGCCGGTTTAATTGTTTCTTAAAAATTCCTGATTTATAATGTAGTTGACTCAAAAAAAAATGATGTCTCACATTTTTCTGTTGTACTTTGTAATTTTATTTATCATTTTCACATATTATTTCTGAATGTCAAAAAGTATTTCGCATAAGGAATTTGCAGCTGAGTTGCTACGAAAAGTATCTGAAGCTACATCTGCATATATTGGTCAGGATTATTTTCAACATCTTGCTAAGTTTATTACACAAACATTGGGGGTCAGATATTCCCTGATTTCTGAGTGCAGTAACGATGAAAAAACCCGTGTTCGAACGATCTCTTATGTAGATCATGAAACACCACTTGAAAATGTTGAGTATGATTTAGAAGGCACCCCTTGTGAAATTGTGATGGCAGGAAAAAATTATTTCT
>JANOFP010000429.1:0-8100 GCA_031413675.1 Bacteroidota bacterium | reverse complement strand
TGTTGTTTGGTGCAAGAGTGCCGCAGGCGATTTTAAAAAAAACAGAAGCCGAAGCAGAAAAAGAATTTCAATGGTGGCTTGATCTATTTGGCGATGATTATTATGTAGAGTTGCAACGGCATGGAATGAAAGAACAGGAAGAAGTAAATAAAGTGCTGTTAAAATTTGCTTTAAAATACAATGTAAAAATTATCGCAAGTAATGATTCGCATTATGTAGATCAAAGCGATTACAACGCACATGATATTTTACTTTGTATCAACACCGGTGAAAAATGGGCTACCGAAAAAATGAGTGAATTCTCAGATGATGAAGCTCATCAGAAAAATAAACGCTTCGCATTTCCTAACGATCAGTTTTATTTCAAAACAACAAAGGAAATGACTAAGGTGTTTCAGGATTTGCCCGAAGCAATCGATAACACCAATGAAATTGTTTCTAAAATTGAGGTACTTGATCTCAAAAGAAATATTCTATTACCCAACTTCCCCATTCCCGATAAATTTAAAACACATAAAAAAGATGAGCAAACTGCGCAGGGTGTTGTAAGTATTGATTCGCTTAATCAATGGGAATATTTAAAACACCTTGCATATGAAGGTGCAAAAAACCGGTATAGTGAAATAACAGATGAAATAAAAGATCGCCTCGACTTTGAATTATTCACAATTAAAACAATGGGTTTTGCCGGATACTTTTTAATTGTAGCGGACTTCATCCGGGCAGGACGTGATATAGGTGTATATGTAGGACCCGGGCGGGGATCTGCAGCCGGTTCTGTTGTTGCGTATGCCACAGGAATAACGAATATAGATCCGCTGAAATACAATTTACTGTTTGAACGTTTTCTGAATCCCGATCGTAAATCCTTACCGGATATAGATACTGACTTTGATGACGAAGGCAGGCAAAAAGTTATTGACTATGTAATTAATAAATATGGAAAAAATCAGGTAGCCCAAATTATTACCTATGGTACGATGGCTGCCAAGATGAGCATTAAAGATGTATCAAGAGTAATGGATCTGCCATTACCCGAAGCAAATGCATTAGCAAAATTAATTCCTGAACGTGCAGGCATAGAATTGAGAAGAGTACTGCATGCTCCGTTAAAAATAAAAGATGGTGAAAAATCGTTGGAAGAAAAAGATGGATTGAGTAATGAAGATTTTGAGAGCATAAAAAAGCTACGTGATATTTATAAAAAAACAGATTCAGTTGAAAGTAAAATATTACATGAAGCAGAAAGATTGGAAGGTTCGGTTCGAAGTACGGGTATTCACGCTGCCGGTATAATCATAGCGCCACAGGATTTAACTGAATTAATACCGGTAGCCACGGCTAAAGATTCAGATCTCTGGGTAACACAAATAGAAGGAAACTTAATTGAAGAGGCTGGCGTTATTAAAATGGACTTCCTGGGTTTAAAAACGCTGACAATAATTAAAAATGCCCTGGCATTGATTAAACAAAATCACGGAATTGAAATTGACATTGACACGATTCCGCTTGATGATAAAAAAACTTTTGAATTGTATCAACATGCTTCAACCATCGGCACTTTTCAATTTGAAAGTGCAGGCATGCAAAAATATTTACGTGAATTAAAAGCAGATAAGTTTGACGATCTTATTGCAATGAACGCATTGTATCGTCCCGGCCCGCTTGCATATATCCCCAACTTTATTGATCGCAAACATGGTCGGGAAGCCATTACGTATGATTTGCCGGAGATGGAAGAATACCTGAAAGAAACATATGGCATTACTGTTTACCAGGAGCAGGTAATGTTGCTTGCGCAAAAATTGGGCGGCTTCAGTAAAGGTGATGCAGATGTTTTGCGAAAAGCGATGGGTAAAAAACAAAAATTTGTATTGGATAAAATGAAAGCACAGTTTATACAAGGTGCTACTGAAAAATTATACCCACGGGAGCGATTAGAAAAAATCTGGACAGACTGGGAAGCATTTGCACAATACGCATTTAATAAATCACACTCCACCTGTTATGCATATGTGGCATATCAAACTGCTTATTTAAAATCGCATTACCCGGCAGAGTATATGTCGGCTGTTTTAAATCACGCAGGTAGTATTGAAAAAATTACATTTTTTATGGAAGAATGTAAACGTATGGGATTAAAAGTGCTGGGGCCCGATATTAATGAGTCTTTAAAAGGATTTGCAGTTAACAAAGCCGGAGAAATTCGTTTTGGCTTAGGAGGATTGAAAGGTGTGGGTGAAGCAGCCCTTGAAAATATAATTATTGAACGTGAAAATAACGGACATTTTACAACCGTGTGGGATTTAGTCAAAAGAATAAGTCAACGTGTGGTAAATAAAAAAACATTTGAGAGCCTTGCTTATGCAGGTGCCTTTGATTGCTTTAAAGAATATCATCGTGCTCAGTATTTTCATTCATCGCCGGAAGACCCTGCAACCGGATTAGAAAGAATAATCCGATTTGGACAAATTTATCAAACACAAAAATCAAGCGGTGCGAATACCTTGTTTGGTGATTTACCCATTGCGTATGATTTACAACCACCAAAAATTCCTGCATGTGAAGTATGGCCGCTGATAACTCAATTAGACCGGGAGAAAGAAGTTACCGGGATGTTTTTAAGTGGTCATCCATTGGATCATTATCGTTTTGAAATGAAACATTATTGTGTAAGCAATATTGCCGACTTTAATGAATTTAAAGAAGCCATTACATTACATCCAAACCCCAACAGAAGTTTTCGTTTGATTGGTTTAGTGGCAGATGCACAACATAAAATTGCAAAAAACGGAAACAGTTATGGTTCTTTTGTTGTAGAAGACTATTCAGGTAAAACTTCATTCATGCTCTTTACTGAATCGTATATGCGTTTTAAACCTTTTCTTCAACAGGGTCAAACACTATTTCTTACCGGGCACTACAATAAAAGGTATAACAGTGATGAGTTTGAATTTAAATTAACAGCCGTTTCGCTTGTAGAAACGATTAAACGAAATCTTACAAAACAACTAAGCATTGATGTGCATGCTGCAGCAGTATCAAATGAGTTGATACAGTTTGCAGAAAAAAATATTAAAAAATTTCCAGGCAAAACAATATTGAAATTTAATTTAACCGAACCAAAGAACAATATTAAAATAAGCCTGATGACGATGGAAAATGGTTTTGAAATGAATGATGAAATGGTGGAATTTTTGCAAAACAGCCCGGAACTGGATGTGCAAGTGGTAACTGCTTAGTTTCTTTAAATATTTTTTATACCTTTAAGTATGCAATCACAAGGGCCAATACAACAAAAAATTTTAAAAGAAATTGAATCTCTATCTGATTCAGATTTACAATCTGTTCTGGGAATAATTGAAAATTATAAGCACAGCACTGCTGATGAAACGGAATGGAATCAACTACCTGAAGCCTGGAAAAAAAGAATTGAAGAAAGTTTGGTACAGGCTAATACAGGTAACCTTATTTTGCATGAAGACGCCATGTTGTATATACGGAAAAAATATGGTTTAAATGAGTAAGCCGGTTTCAATTACTCCTATTGCCCGTATAGATTTGGATAATGTTTCATTATACTTAATAACCAGTTTTGGTTTAAAGGTCTTAGAAAATTTTCTTGCTTTATATGAAGCTCGGATTGCTTCAATTGCAGTACATCCTGATCGATATCCAATAATAAATAAGGAGTTAAAACTTCGCAAAGCTGTACTCACTAAACATAACATTATTCTTTATCGTGAAATGGCCGATAAAATTGAAGTAATAAGCATTTTTGATACACGACAGGATCCCGACAAAATTGACAAGCTCTCCAAATCCAAATAATGGACTTTTTAGCAGTTTTGTCAATTAAGAGACTGATTATCGTGACAACTTTTGCACATTGTAATGTCAGTACAACATGTTTAACCCGCAGGACTTAAATTTGCAATCCCTAATACAAATCAAAAAAAAATAAAGACAATGGCAAAAGAATTTACAGATGGCAATTTTAAAGACGAAGTAATCAGTTCAGATAAGTTAAGCGTAGTTGACTTTTGGGCAGAATGGTGCGGCCCCTGCCGTGCAATAGGACCGGTTATTGAAGACCTGTCAAAAGAATATGACGGTAAAGTAAATATTGGAAAAGTAAATGTAGATGTGAATCCTTCCATC
This sequence comes from Bacteroidota bacterium, assembly GCA_031413675.1. GTDB lineage: Bacteria > Bacteroidota > Bacteroidia > Chitinophagales > Chitinophagaceae > VBAR01. Next base: position 3,939 of record JANOFP010000429.1, on the reverse strand, counting down.
AGTATGGATTATGGTATCACTTCTATTCCTGCAATTCTGTTTTTCAAAAACGGGCAGGTGGTTGATAAATTAGTTGGTGCACAACCCAAAGGAAATTTTGTAAAAAAGATTGAAGCGCATATTTAAGTTTTGCGTTTATAAAAATGAAACCCCGTTCAGTTGAACGGGGTTTTTATTTTATTAATTTATTTCCGTTTTAATGTTTAATATTTACAATATCCTTCGGATTATGTTTGTATTTAAAAATCGTCAGGAATAATACTGCAATCACCAACGCATACGCTGCAAATGAGAACCAGATGTTTTGCCAGTCTTTATTACCAGCAGCATCCGTAAAGTAATCAACAATTTTACCTGCAAAGATTCCACCGAGAATAGCACCAAGTCCATTGGTCATCAACATAAACAATCCTTGTGCACTAGCTCTTATGCCAGGCTTGGCTTCACGATCAACAAACAATGAACCGGAAATATTAAAGAAGTCGAATGCCATTCCATAGACAATCATTGATAAGATAAGCAAGTACAAGCCTGAACCGGGATTGCCAATGCCAAATAAACCAAACCGTAACACCCATGCAATCATGCTTATCAGCATTACCTGTTTTATACCAAATCGTTTTAAGAAAAATGGTATAGCGAGAATAAATAATGTTTCAGAAATTTGAGATAGAGAAATTAAGATATTACTATGCTTTACTGCAAAACTATCTGCATACGCTGGAATTTTTCCAAAATCGCCGAGGAAAGGATTTCCAAACATATTAGTAATTTGTAATGCAGCACCTAAAAACATTGCAAACAAAAAGAATTTTGCCATCATAGGACTTTTAAATAACTGAAAAGCATCCAATCCCAACCGGGTAGCGAAAGACTTTTTCTCAATGGATTTACTGATTTCAATACGTGGCAAAGTGAAACAATATAACCCTGTAAATAAAGCTGCAACAGCTGCAAAATAAAACTGGTTATTATTTTGTGTCCATCCTAATAAATCAACAGCCCATTCTGCTACAATAAAACCAACTGTACCCCAAACACGAATAGGAGCAAATGATTTTTGAACATCAAAATTATTTTTACTAAGTAAGGAATAAGAAACTGTATTACTTAAAGAAATCGTTGGCATATAAAAGCAGCTCACAAGAAAAATTGCCCATAACATGTCACTACCACTATTGACAGTACTTGCATAATAAAGTGCCGCACCACCGAGTATATGACAAATACCTAACAGTACTTCAGCCCTTACATACTTATCAGCCAAAATACCCATGAGTGCAGGCATAAAAAGAGAAGCCCAACCCATGGTACCATACGTATTTCCAATCTTTAATCCAATATTAGCTTCGCTGCCAAAGCTGATGAACATATATCGCCTAACGAAATAAGCCAGATACCCCAAACAAAAAACTGTAAAAAACTTAAGCCGGTTAATCTGAGTTTTAAATTCATGAGTTTCGTTTTTAAAAAAAATATAGTACTGCTATAAAGAGGGAAGATAGGAAATTTAACAAATAAAGTTACGAGCAACGATTCTCAGTAAATTTTCGTTTATGAAAAAAGAGTTTTGCTGTAAAAATGACTTTATTATTAGAATCTTATTTCCCGTTCTTAGCGTTATTCGGTATAATTGTATTCTGATTTTTTTATTTAAAATTCAAAAATTACGTACTTGAAAAAAACAACATCACAGCTATTAACCTTTTTATCTATTTTAGTTTTTACTACGAGTTTAAAAGCACAAGCACAACCAACTAAACGCATTTGTGCTACGGATGAAAAAGTAAACCAGGTTTTTCAAACCGATCCTTCTGCCAGAGCAAGATTTGAAAATACGCAACGGATGCTTGATGAAAGAATAAGAACTGTATTGAATAATCAACAGTTAAGAACACAGGCAATTGTAACCATCCCGGTTGTTGTGCATATTGCAATAACAAATCCAAACCTGGTAACGGATGCAACCGTACAAAAACAATTAGATACGTTGAATTTTTATTATGGTACACAGCCTATCGGTGATAGCCTGAGAGTTTATACGCCATTTCGTAACCGGTTTGGAAGAACTGAAATACGTTTTTGCCTTGCACAAAGAACACCATTTAATACATCCACAACAGGTATTACCAGAACAACGACTTCATCAACATTTACAGCACTTGGATCACATCCGAATACAATTGTTGCACCGTGGGATGTAACAAACTATTTAAATATCTGGGTTGTAGATTTTACAGACGGTACATTAGGCTATGCGCCATTTCCCGGAACATTTCCAGTAGGCAGCCCAAATATTGGCTATGTAAATGACTACCGTGCTTTTGGTTCAGGTGCATCTTATTTATATCCATTATATAATTTAGGAAAAACTGCAGTTCATGAAATAGGTCACTTCTTTAATCTTTCACATCCATGGGGCAATAGTGGATCTAACCCATCCTGTACTGGTTCGGATAATTGTGCAGACACTCCGCCAACTTCAGACCCAACATTTGGATGTCCGGGTTCACCTGTATTAAATACATGCTCACCAACTGATCCGGGTATCATGTTTCAAAACCATATGGATTATGCAGATGATGCATGTATGTTTTTATTTACAGTAAATCAGACTACCCGAATGACTGCGGCATTAGTATCGCCTGACAGATCCACTCTCTTAACTTCGACAGGATGCCAACCCGTAATTGGTGGGCCTGTCAATCGTGATATGAGTGTAATAAGAATAAATAATCCGGATGCAGAATGTAATGGAAATTTTACACCCAATATTACAGTAAGAAATAATGCGCCAGAAAATGTAACAGCCTTTAGTGTTTCCTATCGGATAAATAGCGGTGCATATTTAACTTCGAATTTTACCGGGCAAAACATCCCAACGAATGGAACTGTTTCAGTAAATCTTGCTGATGCATCTACCACCCTTTCACCCGGCACACATACAATCACTGCATTTACATTTAATCCTGTTTCATTAAGTGGTATTGGTGACCAGGTAATAAATAATGATACATTGATAAGATCGTTTGCTGTATTAGGAACTTCAGCCTCAGGGTTAACAGAAAATTTCAGCACTACAACCTTCCCGCCTGACAACTGGGGTATTTTTAATCCGGATGCCAGCATCACGTGGAAAAGAGATGTTACAGGAAATAACAATTCAGGCTCTGCATTGATGAATAACTACCGTTACAATGCACCCGGCCAACTTGATTATTTGCATACACCAGAAATAACTTTTACCGGGGTTGATTCAATCTCCATGAGTTTTGATATTGCGGCAGTTACCCGGATTGCCCCTAACAATACAACATTACCGATGGATACAGTTGAAGTTTTAATAACAACAAACTGCGGAGCAACCTTTACATCTATTTACAAAAAATGGGGCGTAGCATTACAAACAATCAATGACCCTGTGAATGCGCAACCCACTGAATTTTTTCCAACCAATGCAAATCAATGGAGAACAGAAAAATTTGATTTATCATCGTTTGCACCGAACGGACCAATACAAATTGTTTTCAGAAACAGAAATAATTTCGGTAACAACGTGTTTATTGATAATGTAAATATTAAAACAAGAATTTTACCTGCTGCATTAAAAATAGATGGTATACAATTATTCCCAAGCCCTTTTACAAATCAATTTCAGGTATGGCATTTACAAACACCTACAACCTTACGTTATGTAAATGTTTATAATACAACCGGGCAGAAAGTCTGGACAAAAAATTTTAATGGCAATGCATTAAAATTAATTGATGTGGATATGAGTAGAAATGCCGTGGGAATTTATATTGTAGAGATGGGCTATACTGATAAATCGAAGAATGTTAAGTTGCAAGTTGTAAAAACAAATTAGAATTACACGTTGGCGGAGTTAATTTTCTTAGCCTCAGAGAAGTGATATATCAGTAGAAAAAAGAATCATAT
>JANOFP010000428.1:0-8827 GCA_031413675.1 Bacteroidota bacterium | reverse complement strand
GACGTTATCTGAAATATATAAAGAGGGTTTTCGATATTACGTTGCGTTCCGCTACTTTTCCCTCAAATAAATTGCGTGCGATGACTTCTCACATAAAAATATTTTTTCCATAAGAAGTTCTGTCATTAGAGAAATTTATTTTGTACTAAGCAGGATTGCTACTATCATCTTCCATTGCGTCGCACTCTTGTACTTCCAGTAATTCTATTCTGCACATATCAACTTTCTTTACTATTGCAATCATATTTTAATTCCAAAAAATATTGAACCCCTACGGGGTTTCAAAAAACCTTTCTTCTTTATTCCCCGGGTTTCATCCGAGGCTACCAACATTGCGCCCCTCCGGGGCGCTGCATTATTACATTTCTACACTTCTACCAATATTTAATCCCTACGTGATAAAGGTGATTCAATCCAAATAGAACTTTTCAAATTAGCTGGCCTTGTGTGCTGAGAAGCCCTCCCTTCGGGAGGGTTTGGGTGGGCTGTGTTTTATCCATTATCCTCAAAGCCCGGGTACAATGTCATTCCTCCATCAACAAATAATGTAGTTCCATTTACATAATCACTATCATCACTCGATAACCACACAGCTGCTTTACCTATATCATCTACCTGGCCTACTCTTTTCTGTGGAATCAATTTTAATAACTCCTGTAAGTGGGCTTGTGTATCCCAAGCATCATGATTGATAGGTGTTGCAATAGCACCGGGTGCAATAGAATTGATACGGATTTTTTTCGGAGCATACTCCTGCGCAATGGTTTTCATCATCAGCATCACTCCGCCTTTACTGGCAGCATAGTTAGCATGGCCTGCCCATGGAATTACTTCATGTACACTACTCATACAAATTATTTTACCTGCACTTTTTGATTTTCCATTGACACCTCTTCTTAAAAATTCCCTAATGGCTTCTCTTGCACAAAGAAATTGCCCGGTAAGGTTTACACCCAATACAAAATTCCATTGTTCAAGTGTCATATCAATAAATGGAGCATCTTTTTGAAGGCCTGCATTGTTTACCAAAATATCAATGGTACCATACTGCCCTATTACATCAGCAAACATGGCCTGCACTTCATCTTCTTTGCTTACATCACATTTATAAGAGATGGCCATCCCGCCATTACTGTTAATATCATTTACTACAGCATCAGCCATTGCTTTGGCACCCGGTACCGGGTAATTAACTACAACAGTGGCTCCTGCTTTGGCAAGTTCTTTTGAGCAGCCGGCTCCTATGCCACTGCTTGCACCGGTTACAATAGCTATCTGTCCTTCGAGTTTCTTTTTTTCCATGAGCGTTTTTATTTTTTTAAAAAATTGATGAATATAAATTGGAAGCTCCAGTATAATTCTGATTGCCTTTAATTTCAGCCAAACCTTTTTGAATCAGTTTAATTTCAAAATCAGCTACAGCATTTTTATAATTTGTATAAGCTTCTTCTGCGTTGGCAAAAGGATTTAGCATACGATAAGTATCATTTGCAATTCTGCCATCATCACACATATAATAAAAATGGTCGGCACTTTGCAACCGACTCCAGCGTTCTGCAGCGCCGGGCATATTACAATTGTTTACCATAGACTCAATACTGTAAATTTTTCGCAGGGTATTATTCTGCATTACATTTTCGCACCACACACAACATTCTTTTCCTCTGTCCTCCCATGAAATAGTTTTGGGTACATCATATATGTCTTTTGGATAACAGTTTTCCACTGCTTCGGCTGGAGTTACAAATTTCCAGTCTTCATCGGCAAGTATGTTTGAAGGAAGATGCTCTAAAAATTCAAATATTCCCGTTGCAGTTTTTTTATGTATGCCAAATGTTTCGTAGTCGAAGAAAAGATTGATGTTACAAGCATTTTCTTTTTGGGCATGCAACCAGCCTGCATATTTTTCTGCTGTCAGTGGTTGTTCATCCCAGGTTGGGTCATCAAAACGAAAAGCGATATCGTCACACAAAGGAACATTGCGAAGTAAAACTATAAAATCACCATTGCCTGGCGCTGCATATGCATGATTGGGTGTCCGTCCATATAAAATTCTTTCTAATCCTTCACATAGAATTCCTTTGTAGCCCATACCGGCAATAAATTTTGCCAATTCGTTATTATAGATGAGCTCTGTGTTTCGAAATACCAACGGCTCAATGCCAAACATTTTTTTAATCAATGTATGATGCTGTTGCACCTGCTTTTGAAATTCATTTTTTGAGTACAACCAACTTAACGAGTTATAATAAGTTTCTGCAAAAAAATCTACACAGCCCGTATTGGCAAGTTGCTTAAAAGATTTTATAACATCGGGTCGATGCTCCGTTAAAAGCTCAAGTGCGGTGCCGCTTATTGAAAAGGCAATTCTAAATTTTCCTTTCTGAGCTTTGATAAGTGATAGAATTAATTTATTAGCAGGCAGATAGCACTCATCCGATAATTTATTAACAGCAATTTTATTTGCTGAAGTATCAAAATAATTATTGCTGCCGCCTATGAAGCCGGAATTCAGATGCTGAAGCCGATAAGGTATATGCACTTTAAAATTTAAACTTACAGATGGCATGATTCAGTTTTTTCTTGTTTATCAATTTTACCGGATGTTGTTTGAAAATAAAGCGGTCATAGAATACTTACCAACCGTTTACTTCTTAATATTTACAGCTTATATATAAGAACCCAGATTACAAATTTAGTTTGAGTTTCAGGGGAGGACCTTTACTTGTATTAGAGAGAGTTTTTGATTATCAGTATCAATTCCAATATACAGGATTGTTTAATTCAATTTTTTTGCGATTGTAAAATAACAAACCGGAATCTCTCAATTCATTCAACAATACATTTACACTCTGTCTTGATGTGGCAATTACATTTGCAATATCAGTATGGGTTAAATAATTATTCAAAATAATTTTATCCCCCATACGGCTACCATCTGTTTGCGCCCAATTTTTCATAAAGCGAATCAATCTGAATTTTGTATCACGAAAAACTAAATCTGAATGACGGCTTTCCAATCTTTTTAATTTGCCATTTACCATATTAGCATAAGCCATTGCCATGGTTGGATTATTTTGCAATAAATTTTTAAAATCAGGGACATTGAATACGCATACAACCGTATTCGCAGTTAATGCTTCAGCATATTCGTCCATAGAAGGGTGCCCATCCAAACTTAAATCACCAAAGATATCGGGAGCCGTTATAAGATCCTTTATCAACTCACTTTCAGAATTACTGAATTCAGCAATCTTAATTTTCCCCTGTATCAAGAGATAGATTTTACTTAACTCCCCATCACCATAGCTTACCGTTTCGCCACGGTATACCGTTTTTATTTTCATAACCGATGTAGCTTCAGAAATTTTCTGCTCACTCGCATTTACAAACAAAGGATGGTTTTTAAGGTACACGTATTTGATTTCGGTTGTCATTGTAATTTGTTTTAGTTTTTTAAAAAAATATAGTTAGTTATTTAACGTATCGGCCGTTGATTTTAAAATCGCAATTAATTCTTTACGTGAAAGCAGCATTTCTTTTCCTTTATATTGATAGTCTTGTTTCAAATACATCACAGCTGGAATATGCAACAGATTTAATTCAAGACTACAGAGCACATTGAAGCCTTTGTCATCAAGCTCAATAAATGAACCGAGATCACATACAGTAAATTTTAATAATTGGTTTCGCATGATTAGTTAATTTAATTATCATTAGATGAAATGGCGTTTTCAATTTTAGTAATCAGAATATTACGGGAGGTAAGGCCTACTGCATGATCTATTATTTTACCATCCCTGAAAAATAAAATAGTTGGAAGTTCCATAATCCCATATTCTGCTTCAATTCCTTTTTCTGCTTCCACATCTATTGTAAAAAAACCAACAATGCCTTTATAAGCATTTGCCAGGTCGTTATAGATAGGCTTAATTATCTGGCAGGTACCGCTCCACTCCGTTTTAAATTTTACTAAAGACAGCCGATTGCTTGGCATTACTTCCTTTCGCATATCAGTTCTTGTAATTGTCCGAGTCATGTACTAATTTTTTAATTTTTCCTTACCCCCTGTAGCCAACCAATGTGCCAGAGTTATTTTTGGAAAATATAATTGACCAAAAGCCTTTACAGTACTGCGTTATAAAATTTTCTATTACTACGAATACTTTCGCAAGAAAATCTATTTATTCCCTATATTTTGGGAAATTCCCAATTCATTGGGGAAGAAATTCCCAAAAAATATTTTTCTACAAATCCCCTTTTGAAAAAATCAGGAACTGAATCTATTACGTAAATAAGTCAGGATGTTTTATAATAAATAAAACATGATGTCTTGTAGCAGACACTGAAAACTTAAATGCATATCTACATTTGCTGAAATATTTTTATGAAAGTGAAGACTCTATTCGCATTATCGTTATCCTGTTTTTTTACAATTTGCTCTGTTGCCCAAGATGCAACGACAACCCGTAAAAAGCATTTTAATCTTGAAGGAACAATTGCTATTGATGGGTATGACCCCGTGTCCTATTTCAAAAGTAATAAAGCAATCGAAGGAAATAAAAACATGTCTGTGTATTACCAGGGTGTTATTTATTATTTTTCATCGGTAGAAAATAAAGAAGAGTTTAAAAAAAATGCGGCAAAATATGAACCGGAATATGGCGGTTGGTGTTCCTATGCCATGGGTGCAAAAGGCGAAAAAGTCAGTGTTGATCCCGAAACATTTAAAATTATTAATGGTAAGCTGTATTTATTCTATAACCGTGCATTTAATAATACACTCAAAAGCTGGAATAAAGATGAGGTGAATCTGAAAACAAAAGCTGATGCAAACTGGCAAAAAACATTTCAATAAAACTCTTAAATAAAATCAAGATGAAAAAAACAGCATTCGTTCTTCTTTCAATTTCTATTTTAATATCATCGTGTGTAAAACAAAATACACCAACCAACCCATTGGATGATCGTGTAGATACAACTACCAACTCGCAGTCTAAATTGGGAATGTTTATGAATGGGCCTTATGGACGTGTTTCGGGTACAGCAAAAATTTATCAATTAAATAATATGAACTCGCTTGCACTGGAGAATGTTTCGATTTCGAATGGTCCCGATTTACATGTGTATATTTCAAAAGAAATTTTACCAGTAAATTATATAGATTTGGGCAGGCTTAAATCAACGATGGGAAATCAGGTGTATGAAATTCCCGGAAACCCTGATTTTACCCAATATAAATATGCACTGATCCATTGTCAGCAATTCAATCATCTTTTTGGAAGTGCAGAATTAAAATAAACTATCAAAACAACCCGTATGCTTTTAAAAAAACCAATTCAACATGTTTTTGCCCAATTGAACGATTCACTCAGGCAAATTACAAATAATGAATACAAAGCACCAAGCAGCATCTTGACCCATGCTACCATTGGACAGCATGTCCGGCATATTCTTGAATTATTTCTTTGCCTGGAACAAGGTTATACAATAGGTGTAGTGAATTATGAAAAACGAAAAAGAGATTACCGGATTGAAACGGATAAAGAATTTGCGTTGGATTTAATGATGGATGTTTTTAATAATTTGGAAAAGCCAAACAGAGAATTAATATTAGAATCTGAAGATTATTGCGAAGATGTTCAAGTTGTTTCGGTTCCTTCCAACTATTACCGTGAATTAGTGTACAACCTGGAACACACCATTCATCATATGGCATTGATTCGTGTTGGCATCAAAGAAGTTTCGTCTGTTCAATTACCCGAAGATTTTGGCGTGGCTTATTCAACTGTTAAATACCGCCAACAATGTGCACAGTAAGTTTTATACCAGTTGGAGATAAATTTTTCATTACAAGTAACCGTGATGAAAAAGTTGACCGAAAAATCGCACAGGCACCCTCAATACATGAATACAGTGGAGTAAATTTTCTTTTTCCAAAAGATACAGATGCAGGAGGCACCTGGATTGTAATTAAGGAAAATGGAGATGCCGCTGTTTTATTAAATGGAGCTTTTATTAATCATACTGCAGAACGGCCATACCGCAAAAGCCGTGGGTTGATATTATTAGATTTACTTGCTGATGAAAAGCCTTCGGCGGCTTTTTCTAAAATAGATTTAAAAAATATTGAGCCCTTTACAATCGTTTTGTTTGAAAATAAATCCCTGTTTGAATTTCGCTGGGATGGTGTTGAAAAATTTGGAAAGCAATTATCAAGGCAACAAGCTTACATCTGGTCATCTGCTACTTTGTATGATGGATTAACAATTCTAAAAAGAGAAAAATGGTTTTCTGAATTTTTAAATCAGCCTATCGAACTTTCTCAACAAACGATTATCAACTTTCACCGTTTTACCGGAGATGGTGACAGCCATACTGATTTACGAATGTACCGGGGCGGATTGCACCAAACGGTAAGTATTACAAGCATTGAACTGAATATCAACCAGGCTAAAATGCAATACCTGGATTTAAAAGATAGTAAGTTATTCCTGAACGAAGCATTTTTTACAATTGCAGTTGAAAAATAAAATTAAGATGTTTCGCCGGATTGTATATCACCCTTTCTTTATCAAATTATTCCATTGGGAATATTGGCCATTTCATATCGTACACGGACCAGCCTTTATTTATTGGTTCTGGTTAAGTTTCAGAGCCAGATCATTCTTCTTTTTTAATACTTCCAATCCAACAATTAAGAACGGGGGATTTTTGATGGAATCAAAAAAAGAAATCTATGATTTAATTCCAGCAGTATACTACCCCCCCACCCTTTTATTTAAAGCAACTACTACACAAACTGAATTAACAGATACAGTTAAGCAAGGGGGTTTAAATTATCCCTTAATAGGCAAACCTGATATTGGGATGAAAGGAATGTCGGTAAAAAAATTGGAGAATGAAAACGATTTAATTGAATATGCCACTTATTCAAAAGTTGATTTCCTGGTTCAGGAATTTATTCCCTTTAAAAATGAGGCGGGAATATTTTATTACCGCTACCCGAACGAAACGAAAGGTCATATTTCAGGAATTGTAAGAAAAGAGTTTCTTACTGTTACAGGTAATGGTGTTTCTACTGTTGAACAATTATTGAACGAAGACAAACGGTATGTTTTACAATTAACTGTTTTGAAAAAAACATATGGAGAAAAGCTGAATACAATTTTAAAAAAAGCTGAAGAATTTCTTTTAGTTCCTTATGGCAATCATGTACGCGGTGCAAAATTTATTGATGACAGTCACCTGATTGACGAAGAACTCCTGAATACAATTGACGGAATTTGTAAAAAAGTTAATGGATTTTATTTTGGAAGAATGGATGTACGCTATAATACCTGGGAAGAATTAAAGCAGGGAAAAAATTTTTCTATCATTGAACTGAATGGAGCCGGTAGTGAGCCTACCCATATTTATGATCCGAAGCATTCTATCTTTTTTGCATGGAAAGAAATAATCCGTCATAATAAAATTCTATGGCGGATCAGCCGTATGAATCATCATCCGGAAAAACAACCCTATATGAATACATCGATGGGTTTACAAATGTTTAGAGATAATACAAAATATTTGAAATTGATTACTGAGAAATCATAATGAATCAATTGCTTAAAAAGGTAAACCGGTGAACATTCATCAGCTTTCTGCACTCATTATTCAGATATCTTAAATCAGCGACAACTATAAATCATGATTCCAATAATCTCATTTTCGTATATAGTCCGTTTAGTACTTATCGCATTTTTATTTACAGATTTTGGAAATTCAATAAACTTAACAACTGAAATTGAGAGCAGAGAAATAAAAGCTGAACCCGGTTTTGCAGTTGTAGAATTATTTACGTCTGAAGGATGCTCCAGCTGTCCTGCTGCTGACGATGCAATGATTGAGCTCTCAAAAGAATTTTCAGATCAAGTTTACTTTCTCGGCTTCCATGTCGACTACTGGAACTATTTAGGATGGAAAGATGAATACAGTAATAAAGCTTTTACGGAAAGACAAAGTGCATATGCGAATCATTTTAACCTCAACAGCATTTATACACCGCAAGTAGTAGTGAATGGTAAAAAAGAATTTATAGGTTCAGATAAAAATAAACTGAAGCAAGCGATTAAAGATGAACTTGCAAATTTTTCGAATGAAAAATCAAATACAGCATCAATCGAATTAAAGGCAATTCAAGACAGTGCAAATCATATAAACATTACTTATAAAATAAAGGGGACCGGCAAAAATGAACATCTCCTGATTTCATTAGTACAGTTAAAGGCCGTAACAAATGTAAAGCGTGGCGAAAACCGAGGCCATGAATTAAAACATATTAATATTGTAAGGGAGTTAAAGAATGCTGATCTTAATAATTCAACTATTCAATTTGCATTTCCACAAAATCTTACAATAACGGATGTAAAAATTGTTGCATTTGTTCAGGATAAAAATGATTTACAGATTACCGGGGCAACTTCCGTTTTTATCAAATAGCTTTTTGGTCAGGCTTTATCGCGTATAATTCCCAGTTTTTTCATTCTTGCTTCCAGTGTAGTCGCATTCAATCCAAGAATTTTAGCCGCACCTTTTTCGCCACTTACTTTCCACCCGGTTTGTTTTAATACCGTGAGTATATGATCTTTCTCAACATCGTCAAGTTTTAATACAGAGGCTCTGGTTTTTATATTTCCGTTCGTAGCATTTGTTTGTACAAGTGGTACCCATTCTCCAAATTCCAATTCATTCTTATTACTTAATATCAATGCCCGTTCTATAATATTTTCCAATTCACGAATATTGCCCGGCCACTCATAATTTTGCATGATCTCGTGCGTCT